>JAOZHP010000087.1 GCA_026014815.1 Candidatus Bathyarchaeota archaeon | reverse complement strand
TACGGGCCTGTGGAGCCCTCGGACGGGGTTCGATTCCCCGCTGCGGCCCCATCCCCACGCGTGCGGGGGTCGCCAAGCATGGTCAACGGCGTAGGATTGAGGTTCCTATCTCTTAGGAGTTCGTGGGTTCAAATCCCACCCTCCGCACTCTATCTTTTCGAGCTGTGTGGGACTTTGTTGATTCCTAGAAATGTTTAATAAAGTTGTAAACAATTCTGTTTACGTTCTACGTTGACTCAGGTCCAGTTGAGGCTACCCCCGAAAATGATCGAGGAGATCGATAAGTGGATCGAAGAGGGGAGATTCAAGAGCAGGAGCGACGCGATAAAGACCATAATAAGCCTGTTCGAGGAGAGGGAGAAGACCAGAGAGTTCCTAGCGATACTCAATGCCAGGAGCGAGGAAGCCGAGGAGCACTCCGAGACACTGATCCCCCTCGAGGAATCAGAGTGACCTTCGCCGTCCTCCTACACCCGAAGGCAGCGGAAGAACTCAAAAAGATCAAAGAGCCCACGAGGTCGAGGATCAAGGAGAAGCTGACAGAGCTGCGGAGCGACCCTGAGGCGTCAGGGAAGAGGCTGAGGTACACGGATTTCTGGAGCACGAGGATAGGTGACTATCGCGCGATATATGAGATCAAGAAGGAGAGGGGGCAGGTGATCGTCCTTTACGTAGGTCACAGGAGAAACGTCTACGACGATTTCTCAAGAATATTCTAGATGAGCTCCGTTTTCATGTCTCGTTTCCGAAGGTCTGTGGCACCAGCGCTCAAGCCGGATGGAGGGCGTGGGTTCGAGTCCCACCCTCTGCACCACGTTAAATCAGCTCATTTGTCGCTCTGTTTGTTCCAAGTAACAGGAGTATTGAATTTCTCTAATTATTACTACTCCTAGTTTCTTAATAAATTGATGTAAAAATACGGAGGGTGGGTATCCAACACAGATTTACTTGTAACTTGAAGCAAATCGAGCCTAAATAACGGTTATCCAGAAATAAAGAAGGTTAGAATCTCCTACCCCTCTGCCTGTACCGTGAGTCACCGAACTCCTTCTCAGACATATTGTTACTAGTATCGACCTCAGTGATCTCTGTGGTAGTCTTATCCACCATCCCATACCTACCGATATTCAGCCGCAGCCTACCCCTGAAAGTACCAGCGTACCCATTATCCACCACAACCACGTCACCCACAGTGAACCTGTCAACGTTCTCATCCCAGAGAGTAAGAAGCACAGTACCAGTCTCGTCACCAATAAGCGCCTCAGCGACACGGTGAAGCTGCCCATCACTACTGGACGAGACTTCACGAGCCTCACCCATCTCCACCACCTTAGCCACAAGGTTCACTCTCCTACTATAGGTGCGCAGCTCACCGATCCTCGTCATGTTCCCCGACAAAGCCACTCAAAAAAATAGAAGCATAAAGGGGTTTATCAGTTTTCGCTAACACCACAGATCCTGCACGCAAGCCAAGCGTACACCTTCACAGTATCAAGATAATCCCTGACCTTCACATGATCCATCTGAGTATGAGCAAACTTCTCTTCACCAGGACCAAAACCAACCACAGGAATCCCGAGCCGAGAATATATCCTGCCATCAGTAGCGAAGCTCCAGACGCCCTGAGCAGGAGTCCGGTACACCTCACTGATCGTCTCCACCACCTCCCCCACTACAGGGTACTCCTCTGGATCCGTGTAGAAACCACTGAAACGCCTCCCCATAATCAAGGAAGAGGGTAATACCATGGCCTCGAACTCGGGATCACTCTCCTTCAGCTCAGCGATAATCCCGTTAAGCTCCTCATAAAGCACCTCAGCCGAGAACTCCGGGGTATTCCTGCAATCAATAACGAACTTACATTCCTCTGGAACCACGTTAGACGCCTTCGGGCTCACCTCTATCTGTGTCACAGCCAGGCTAACCTTCCCATAAATAGGGTCCTCGGGAAGTCTGGGTATCAAGTCAAGCTGGATGCGTCGGATCATCTTCATCGCCTTGTACAACGCATTGATGCCTCTCTCGGGGGCGCTCGCGTGACAGGCACGACCCTTCACCACAACCTCGAACTTCAGGCTACCTCGGTGACCTAGGGCCAACTCCATATCCGTTGCCTCACCGATCAACACAATGTCTGCGAGGAACTGGTGATCAATGATGGAGGACATGGTGCCGGCGCCACCCACCTCCTCCTGAGCCACGGCCGCAACCTTATAGTCGCCGTTGAGCTTGACACCCATGTCTTTGAGGAGCTTGCCAGCGAGAACCATAGCAGCAACTGAAGCCTTCATATCGCAGGCAGCCCTACCGTAGACCACCTCTCCCTCGGTGCCGAACTCTGCGCCATCCATCAATCTACCTGAGTAGGGATCCACCATCTGACCCACAGGCACGTGATCGATATGCCCGTTCAGCAGGAAGCTGCGTCCACCGCCAACTCCCTTGATGGTGCCTAAGGCGTCGGATTTCTCGTCAACTAGGACTGTATCGTAGCCGTACTCCATCATCTTCCCGGCTAGAAACTCGGCTATCCTAGTCTCCTCAAAGCTAGGACTAGGAATCGACAAGACCTCTTGAAGGAACTCAACATACTCGTCGCGGTGTTCCTCAACCCAGTCAACAATACGGGAACGAAGACTATTCATGAAAAATGAAGATGCATGTAGAGTTTAAAACAGGTTCTACTCGATGACTTCGATGGCCCCGGTGGGGCACGCTGCGACACAGCCCATACAGGCGATGCACTCGTCGGCTGCGGCAACCGTGACCGTGTCACTCTCTTCCTTGTAGACGCCCATGGGGCATGTCCTGATGCATGTTTTACAGTTGATGCATTTCTCTTGGTCTAAATGTACTTCCGGCATCGTTTCGTCTACTCTCTTCTTTAGGATATTGATCAAGTATTAAAAAGTTTGATTCAACACTAATCCACTGGATTGGGTAATATTATCTATGGGTTAAGTGATCCAATAGTTGTCATATTCGGAGGATCAGATTTGAGTAAAATCCACCCGTATCTACCAAACAGCGTGCCCGAGATAAAGGAGAAGATGATGAAAGACATCGGCATCAAGACCATAGCCGACCTCTACTCCGACATCCCGGATGAGTTAATTTTCAGGGGAACCCTGGACATCCCAGGCCCCCACACCGAGGCCGAGGTCAAACAACATGTATCAGGCCTTTTGGAGGAAAACACCAGCCTCCTCTGCCCACCTTTCATGGGGGGAGGCGTCTGGCCCCACTACGTCCCCAGCGTCGTGGACGAGGTCGTACATCGGGCTGAGTTCCTCACTAGCTATACTCCATACCAGCCTGAGATAAGCCAAGGCATACTGCAGGCTATCTTCGAGTACCAGAGCCTGGTCTCAGAGCTCGTCGCCATGGATGTCACCAACAGCAGCCTCTACGACTGGGCTACAGCAGTAGGTGAAGTAGCCCTCATGTGCAGCAGGATCACGAGGAAAACCAAGTTCCTTGTCCCTGATCAGATGAGTCCCTACAGGCTCAGCGTCCTCAAGACCTACACCAAGCCAGCCAACATCACCATCCAGAAAGTAGGCCACGACGAGAAGACAGGTCAGATGGACTTGGAGGACCTGAAATCAAAGATAGATGACAGCACATCCGCTGTTTATATTGAGACACCATCATACCTCGGGTTCGTCGAGGAAAACGCCGAGGCAATCGGCGAGATAGCTCACGACCACAAGAAACTCTTCACCGTCGGTGTAGATCCTACAAGCTTGGGAGTCCTGAAAGCTCCAGGCGACTACGGCGCCGACATCGTCTGCGGCGAGGGACAGCCCCTCGGCAACCACATGAACTATGGGGGGCCACTGCTGGGCATTCTTTCGTGTAGGCACGACAACAGGTTCCTACGCCAGATGCCTGGAAGAATCATAGGCATCACCGAGGCGTTGAAGGACCGGCGCCGGGCATACGTCATGACCCTAGCCACCCGAGAGCAGCACATCAGGCGAGAAAAGGCCACCAGTAACATCTGTAGCAACCAGGCACTCCTTGCCGTCGCGTCAGGCGTCTACTTGAGCCTTATGGGCCCTCAGGGCATGAAGGAGTTGGGCGAGACCATCACTAGTCGAAGCCAGTACGCGCAGAAGAAGATCAACGAGCTACCAGGCGTCAAGGCGCCTGTCTACGAGGGCTTCCATTTCAAGGAGTTCCCGGTGAACTTCCAGTATAAGACTCTCAAGGAGGTTCATTATTGGCTCACAGCCAACAACATCGAGGCTGGAATACCTCTCAACATGGATTTCCCGGAGATGGGTGAGAGCAGCCTGTTCTGTGTCACCGAGGTCCATAGCAAGGAGCATATAGATACACTGGTCTCTGTGCTCAAGGAGGCACTGGAGGGATAACCATGGCTTACAGACAAGCAGACTGGAATGAACCCCTCATCTTCGAGCTCAGCAACAAGGGCAGAGTCGGGTACCAGATACCGCCACTAGAGAAAGAGATCAAAGCAGCGGATGTCATCCCCGAAGCGATGCGCCGAGAAACAGCCCCAGAGTTACCTGAGGTAGGGGAGATGCAGGTGCTACGCCACTATGTGCATCTAAGTCAGATGAATTACGGTGTTAACAGTGGTAAGATCTATCCCCTCGGCAGCTGCACCATGAAGTACAACCCTATCATCAACGAGGTTCTCGCAGGTCACCCCAAGATAACCGGAGTACACCCCATGCAGAGCGAGGCCACCACACAGGGCATCCTTAAACTACTTCACACCCTGAAGATCTATTTCCTCGACATCACAGGGATGGATAAAGCCACAATGCAGCCAGCCGCAGGGGCCGCAGGCGAGTGGACAGGCATCATGCTCATGCGAGCGTATCACAAAGACCGTGGTGACCTAGAGAAACGGACAGAGATAATCGTACCGGACAGCGCCCACGGCACAAACCCGGCGAGCGCAGCCATGGCCGGCTACAAAACCATAGAGATACCCAGCGGGCCAGAGGGCTGCGTGGACTTGGAGGCGTTGAACGCAGCAGTAGGCCCAGAGACAGCGGGACTCATGCTCACCAACCCCAACACATTAGGCATCTTCGAGAACCAGATCACCGAGATCAGTAACATCATCCACGACACAGGCGGCCTCATGTACTATGATGGCGCTAACCTCAACGCAATAATGGGATGGTGCAAACCAGGCGACATGGGCTTCGACATCATTCACAGCAACCTGCACAAGACTTTCAGCACGCCCCACGGCGGCGGAGGCCCGGGCGCGGGTCCGGTAGGAGTCAAGGAGTTCCTCACAGATTATCTGCCTGTCCCTGAGATCGTCGAGAACGGGGGCAAATACAGTCTGAGCTGGGACAAGCCCAAGACCATCGGCAAGGTACATGGGTTCCACGGCAACGTGGGTGTCAGCCTGAAAGCGTACACCTACATGGTCGCCATGGGTGGCTGGGGCCTCAAGGAGAGCAGCGAGCTGTCCGTGCTTAACGCCAATTATATCAGCAGGAAACTCAAGGACCTGAAAGGATACGAGCTGAGTTACAGCCCTGAGAAACCTAGGAAGCATGAGGCAGTGCTGAGCGCCGCCCCCATGCTAGCGGATACCGGTGTTAGCGCCCTTTATGTGAGCAAGAAGCTTCTAGACTACGGGTTGCATGCACCGACAACGTACTTCCCGTTGATCGTACCGGAGGCGCTGATGATCGAGCCCACTGAGTCTGAGCCAGTGGAGGCGCTGGACGCGTTCATCGACGCCATGAAGGAGATCAACGATCTGGCGTATAGCAACCCCGAGGAGGTGCTATCTGCCCCCCATAACACTGCTGTTTCCAGGCTTGATGAGGCGAGGGCGGCTCACCCCAAGACTATCTGCCTCAGTTGGCGTAGGTTATGCCAGCTCCTCCTGGACGAGTAAGGGCATCCTTTTTATACCCTATTTTTATTAACCCGTGTCAAGTAGTACCAACAATGATTCCAATAAGCCAGATTGCACTTGATTTCAGCGCCTTCGCTACGCCACCCAACGCCACCTTCGCCATAATGGCTATCGCGGCGGCGCTAGGCACTACAACAAGCTTCATCGGCGTACGATCCATGGATCTGGAAACTTACAGAAGGCTAACCATCGACAGCCATAAGATTAGAAAAGAACTCATGGAAGCTACGAGGAGTGGAAACCAGCGCAGGATCAGTAAGGCGCAGAAGAAGCAGCAGGACCTTATGGCTGAGCAGAGCAAGATAAGCATGGACAGGATGAAGTCCAGTATGTTCTTCACGTTGCCCCTGTTACTCATCTGGCCTACCCTTGGCAGGTTCTTTGAGGGAACAGTAGTAGCGTATTTCCCGTTCAATTTTCCTTACATCCCACGTGAGATGCCTTTCATCAGCTGGTATCTTTTGTGCAGCATCGGCTTCAACATCATCCTCAACAGGTTATTCGGGCTCAGCTTCGAGATAGACCCAGAGGACTAGACATGGATCCAGGGAAGCTTGTCATAACCATCGCGGGGCCCCATGGATCAGGAAGAACGACGCAGGCAACCAAGCTAGCCGAGACCTTTGGCCTCAAATACGTGAGCGCCGGCACTCTTTTCCGTGAACGAGCCGAGGAGCTGGGCATCACTCTCGAGGAGATGAGTAAACGGGCCTCCGCTAACAGCGACTTCGATAACTATCTGGACCGCCGCAGCAAAGAAGAGTCTAGGAAGGGAGGCGTCGTCATTGACGCGACTCTCTCAGGGTTCATGGCGCATACCCCTGATCTCCGGGTATTCCTCACCTGCCCCATCGCGGAGCGTGTCAGACGGATCGCTCAGCGTGAGGAGAGAGACCTTGAAGAGGTGGACAGGGAGACACGTTTTAGGGAGAAAAACGAGATCAAACGGTTCAAGGAGTACTATGACGTTGACTTGGAGGACCTGAGCGTGTACGACATCGTGTTGAACACAGGTCTCTTCGACGCCGAGTCCACTGCGCGAATCCTTAAAAACATAGTCGATGAATACCTCAAGACAGGTGAGACATGTGTCAGCATATAGTATTGGACGCGTCTGCGTGAAGCTCAAGGGCCGCGAGGCGGGCCGGAAATGCATCGTCGTGGACGTCATCGACAGGAACTATGTCGTGGTAGCGGGACCCGAGGTCAAGAGGCGCAGGGTCAACATGAGCCACCTAGACCCGCTGGATCAGATGGTTACCATCCAGAGGGACGCTAGCGACGAGGAAATCGCCGGGGCTCTCCAGTAATCTTTTTGCGGCTCTCTTGGGCCGTGCCCAGGTTTTTAATATAACGGAGTCAGGGTCAGCGACGGGTATCCGTGGCTGTTGTCCTGCTCCAGCGCGTACAGCGGTGTCTTGGGCTTGACGCCATGCATCAATATGACTCCCTGATGGTTGCTTACTCTTAGGTGGGTGTGTGCGAGGCTGCTGGCGTGCTGCGCCTCGGTGCTTGGCCCCGGCCTGCTGAGGAGCACCAGCAGACTCTCCTCGTATCTGGTTACCTTGCTCTCGGTGTCCAGCATCCTGCGTGTCTGGTCTCTAGGCCATATGTTGTTGGCGTTGTCCACGTAGATTATCTTGAGTACAGGTTCCCCTGTGGCTGTCATGAGGCGTCTCGCCTCCTCCCGCCATATCCTGTGGCTTACCCCCAGGTCGTTGGGGTCCAGTCTGAGGCTGTGGGGCTCCTCCATTCCCTCCTGCCCTGTGGTGGCTACTTTTACGAGATCACTGTAGGTATCAGGGTCGTGGCCGTACTGGCGGTCGAACCTTGCTATTCGTTCACTGCTCTCTCCTCCAGGGGGGAGGAAGATGCAGCCCTGGTTGTTGGCGATGAAGTTGGCGCGCAGGGGCCCCAGTAGGAGGGCGGGTATGGTGGGTGCTATGTCGCTGCATAGCTCGATGTACACTGTGTCGCCTCGCCGTAGGCCTCCCAGCACCTCGTCCAGCCGGGGGTTTCCTGAGCTGAACCTTTCCAGTGTATTAGGGTGGTGCCGGTACTTTCTGGGTTCCTGAACCTGTTTGGGGCTGTACTGAGGTAGCACCGTGAAGCCGTTGTGGAGGGTGAAGACGTGCTGGGGCCGGGTGATCCTGGTTCCCCTCATCTTGGTTATCTCCAGCTCTCTGAGGAGGTTGCCCTCTGTCATGTGTCTGCGTAGCATCATGATGCCGTCGGCGACGAACTCCTCGACGCCTAGCCCGATCCTGTCTGTGCCTGTGGGTATCTCGGTGATGAGTAACGTGGTGCATTGGCCGTGGCTCAGTATCTTGCTGAGGATGTGAAGTGTGACTCTGGCGTCTATGGTCTCAGTGAAGGCGTTGCTCATGGCGGTGAAGCTGTCGATGACGAGTCGCCGTGTCTCCGCTTGCTCCATGTGACTGGTGACCATCTCGATGAGGATGTCGAGGCCCTCTTCCTTAACGGTGACCAAGTCCATGACTTTAAGGTGGTCTCTGACTGGCTCGGCGGTGAAGTCGTGGCCCACCCTTGCCATGTACTCTAGGAAGCTGCGTCTTCCCTCGCTGAGGCTCACGTAGAGCACGTTCTCGCCTTTCTGCGCTCCCTCGTAGAGGAACTCTCCGCTGAGGAGCGTCTTGCCGGTGCCTGGGTTTCCCGCGATGAGGGTCATGCTTCCCTCGGGGAGGCCCCCGTTGAGTGTCTCGTCGAGGCATTTTACCCCTGTTTTTACTCGGTTGTTAATCATCCTTGAGTTCTCCTAGGTTGGACCTGAGTTCATGGTACAGCGACTTGGCGGCTGCCCTCTGAATGAGTGCCGCGCTGGCTCCCATAGTCTCCGATAGCCTCTGTATTAGCTTGCTGTGCCCGAGGGGTCCCTGTGCCTCGTCAAGGAAGCTTTCTATGAGTCTGGCCCCTGTCCTGCCAAGACACTGCTCTAGCGCTTTTCTTGTCGCGTTGGTGAGTAGCTCGGTTCCTTTCTTGGTTCTTGTGAAGAGGATCACATCGGCTTCCATCAGTTTCTCCGTGAACATGGCTTCCGGGAGTTCTAGGAGGCACTGTAGTGTTGCCGCGCAGACGTGCAGGTTTGCTTGTAGTAGCTGGTTCTTGTAGTGGTCGTCGTTGCCTGGTAGCTGGATGAGGAGGACGCGGGAGTCCTTCTGGATGGTTTCCAGTATCTCCGCGATGTCGTTGGGCCCTTGGAGGGTCAAGGCTGTCATCCTAGAGCTGCAGTGTCTTTAGAAGTGTTTTCTCGTGACCGTTTACGAGAAGTAGGCAGATGAGGTCTAGGAGCTCGGGGTCCTCCGTGAACATGGCTGTCTGGAAGGGCTTGTCTGCTCCTCTGGGCGCTAGCTTGGCTAGGATGAATCGTTTGCTGTCGCTGTTGATGAAGAGTATGGGAGTTTGGACCTTCACCTTCTTCACCTCGTAGATGTAGCTGAGTTCCCTAGCGAGAGGGTTTACCTTGGGATCTAGGGGGCTGAAGAGTTTGATGGTCACCCCTCTCTCCTGCACCTCGTCGAGGAGCCTGTGGGCTGCGTTGAAGAGGACCTCTAGCCCGTCCTCGGTAGTGATGATGGTTAGCTCCTCGTCTGATTGGCGCAGTATCTCGTTGCATTTGCCCTTTATGTCGTGCTCATGGTCTAGGAACCAGACCAGCTTTTTTTGGGGGCCCACTGACTCTTTGTGTTCCTCGTGGACGTTCTCTAAGCGTTTGACTATGTTGTGGAAGTCGTCTGCTTTTTCCTTGGTTATGTTGAGTATAGTGTTGAAGGACTCTCCTGGGTGTGATGGGGCGAATTGTTTTGGTGCTCCGGGTATTTCCACGACGAGGCCATAGTCGATGAGTTTTTTGAGGGTTCCGTAGACCTTGGTTCGGGGTACGTCGCAGTTGAGGCTTAGTTTTCTTGCTCCCGCGGTGCCGAGGTTGATGAGGCTTAGGTAGACCTTGGACTCGTACTCGCTTAGACCGATGTACTCTACGATCTTGGGCCAGATGGATACTAGGTCCCTGTACTCGGGGTTGCTTTTTAGACCTGAGTGTCTCCTTCGTCTGTTCAAGTCATGTCGTTCCCGTTGGGTTGTTAGAAAATTTCTATTTCTAGTTGATGTCTCCTTGTTAGGCTTCTTTCTGGTGACACCTTTCGCTCGTGGGCGTTCCTCTCTGAACTTCACGTCATTCACCGTGCAAAGTGTAACCCGGTCTTACCCTTCGATTTTAGCAAATTAAAAATCGGATATCTGGATGTTACTTAAAATAAATTAAATAAAAAGAATAAAATAGGGAAAACTAGTTTTTGATGAATACTTTCATCATTGCGCCAACGGCCTTACCCGGGTCGTCCACGTGACCCATCTCGGCCAGTGACATCTCCATAGCTCCCAGCGTAGCGACGAGGTCATTCTTTGTGTCGTTACCCATGTGGCCGACACGCACCGTCTTTCCGCCCAGCTTACCTAGGCCCCCAGCGATGATGACCCTGTACTTGCTGTACATGATGCTCCTCATCTTGGCGTCGTCCCAGCCCTCAGGTATCTTGGGAACCGTCAACGTGTGCGCATTATATCCCTCGGCTGGGTAACTCTCCATTCCCAGTGCCTTGATGCCTGCCTGGAACGCCTCGGCGAATAATGCGTGGCGCTTCCATCTAGCCTCTAAGCCTTCCTCATCGATGATGCGCAGTGCCTCTAGCATGCCCATGACGAGCCCTGTGGCTGGTGTCGCGAAGTAGCCCTTGGGGTGGTCCATGATAGGTTTCCAGCGTCTGAGGTTAGCGTAGTAATCGCTCGGCGGAGTCTTGCGATTCTCGACTGCTTTCCATGCCTTGTCGTTAATGCAGAAGTTACAGATGCCCGGAGGTGCTCCCAGCGCCTTCTGGCTGCCAGTCAACGCGAAGTCGATGTTCCAATCATCCATCTTGAGAGGCATTCCGCCTAAGCCACAGACGCTGTCCACAACGTAGAGGGCGTCGGTGTTCTTGGCAACTTTCCCGATCTTGTCGATGGGGTTAGCGATGCCCGTGCTTGTGTCCACGTGCTCGACGGTGAAGAGCTTGTGCTCGTTGGTGCTGAGCTTCTCCTCGACCTGCTTGACATCCACTGGGTCTCCCCAGTCGAACCTAAGCCTGTCAACGACGCCTCCGTGGGTCTCCACGATCTCCTCCCATTTCTCGCCGAAGAACCCATTCTCGACGCATAGGACCTTGTCGCCTTTCTCCATGAGGTTGGCGATGGCTGCTTCCATGCCCAGGGTTCCGCTTCCCGCGAGGATGAAAGGGGTACCCACTGTTCCGAATAGATTCTTTTGAAGTGCTAGTGCCTCAGCGTACCCGTCGACGAACTCGTTGCTGACGTGGCTGAGCACGGGTTTAGCTAACGCTCTGAGGACCCTGGGTGAAACGATGGTGGGTCCAGGGATCATCAAGAGCTCCCGTTCATTCTTCAATTAATACACCGCATTGAAGGAGAAGAGAGGATAATTAACAGTATCGAATTTAAAAATGTGTAAATTTCTAGGAAATCGGGTAACCGATGCCTCCTCTCCCTCTAATATAGTACCAGAATACGCTTCCTATTACCAGAAATCCGAAGATCACTGTCCCGTTCATCAGGTCTTCATTGTTACCTAGGTCCCTCCGGTAAAAGGCTGCAATCGCTAGGAGAACAAAACCGAGGACGTAGTATGCTATCTCTCTCTGAGTCAATCCTCTTTTTTGGATGCCTGCTTCGCCTTGGAGCGATGCACTGCAATTTGGACAAGCCGTGTCATCCTCCGAGACGAGGGCTTTACACACCGGACAATATTGATACATCCAGAGAATAATAACTAGGATGTGATTTAACCTCTCTCGATTAAAACTCTTTTTTTCCTTTTTCCACTCCAATACTTTTTTATTCTGTGAACAGTGTCCTTTGTCTGGTGCCTTTGGTGTCCGGTGACTGTAAAATTCGATTCTAACCACCGAGATGACACTGATGAGGCTTTTAAATTCGTTTTAGGAGGGCTAGCATGAGCTACAAGCCGTTAGACAGTAAAGTAGACATACCGAAACTAGAGCACGAAGTCCAAGACTTCTGGAACAAGACAAACGCGTACTGGAAACGAGTAGAGATTCAGGAGAGAGAAGACAGGCCACACTGGAGCTTTATCGACGGCCCTATCACCGCCAACAACCCCATGGGGGTACACCACGCATGGGGGAGGACCTACAAGGACCTGTTCACTAGGTACCGATTCATGCGGGGCTACGAGGTCAGGAACCAGAACGGGTTCGATTGTCAGGGACTCTGGGTCGAGGTAGAGGTCGAGAAGGAGCTAGGCTTCAAATCAAAGCTTGACATTGAAGACTACGGTTTGGCGGATTTCGTAATCAAGTGCAAGCAACGGGTCCTAGAATACTCTGCTAGGCAGACCGAGCAAAGCATACGCCTCGGCATGTGGACCGACTGGAATACCCCAGATGAGCTAAGGAAGCTAGGTGTCGCGTTAGAAAACCCCATGAAGGAGACTACATACGTTGGCTCACAGGGACCAGTGAAGGGCACTGCGGAGTACCTCGTGGGTCATTTGGGGATGCCTGAGCTTGGTGGCAGCTACTACACGTTCAGCGACGAGAACAACTACATGATATGGAAGATGCTCAAGAGCTGCCATGAACGCGGATGGGTTTACCTAGGCGCGGACGCTATGCCTTGGTGCCCCCGTTGCAGCACAGGCATCAGCCAGCATGAGATAGTCACCGAAGGCTACCGGGAGGTAACCCACACTAGTGTTTACGTGCTCTTCAGGCTCAAGGAAAGAGAGGGCTCACTCCTCATCTGGACCACCACCCCTTGGACTCTTACTAGCAACGTCGCCGCGGCGGTCCACCCCGAGCTAGACTACGTGAAGGTCAGGTATCGGGGCGACGAGATACTATACCTCAGCAAGGGAGCGCTGAAACTCGCAATCCAAGACCAGAACAACGTCGAGATACTGGGCGAACTCAAAGGAGCCGAGATGGACGGCTGGACCTACAATGGCCCATTCGACGACCTGCCAAGGATCAAGGAGCTGGGCGTCCCAGAGGCTCACAGGGTCATCATGTGGAACGCAGTCGGCGAGGAAGAAGGCACAGGCATCGTCCACATCGCCCCAGGTGCAGGTAAGGAAGACCTGGAGCTGGGCAAAGAGTATGGTTTACCAACCCCTGCGCCGCTGGACGAGTTCGGCGTAATAGGTGAGGGATTTGGGTGGCTCTCAGGCACACACGTCTACGAGAGCGCTGAGCCCATATTCGATGATCTCCGGAAGAAGGACATCTTCTACAGGACCCAGAAGTACACTCACAGGTACCCTGTGTGCTGGCGGTGCGGCTCCGAATTGGTGTTCCGCTACGTCAGCGAGTGGTTCATCAACATGGGCGACAAGCTGGACAAGCCTTACGAGGAGGTCACAGAGAAAGAGAAGGATCAGCACCTCCGGTACCAGATGATGGACAGCACCTACGATGTCAAATGGATACCTGAGTTTGGTCTAAAACGTGAGCTGGACTGGCTCCGCAACATGGATGACTGGATGATCAGCAAGAAAAGGTACTACGGCCTCGCGCTGCCTATCTGGCAGTGTGAATGCGGCTGGTTCGATGTAATCGGAAGCAAGGAGGAGCTGAAGGAGCGGGCAGTCGAGGGATGGGAAGAATTCGAGGGCCGCAGCCCCCACAGGCCATACATCGACGCCGTTAAGCTCAAGTGCGATAAATGCGGCAAGACAGCAAGCCGTATCCTTGATGTCGGTAACCCGTGGCTGGACGCCGGTATAGTCGGGTTCAGTACACTGCAGTACCGTCAGAACAGGGAGTACTGGGAGAAATGGTTCCCGGCTCACTTCATCACAGAGAGCTTCCCAGGCCAGTTCAGGAACTGGTTTTACGCGATGCTCGCCGAGTCAACGATACTGGAACGTAGGACACCGTATCTCACGTGTCTGGGTCACGCCCAGGTGATGGCCGAGGATGGGCGTGAGATGCATAAGAGTTGGGGTAACGCCATCTGGTTCGACGACGCGGCTGATACTATGGGAGCCGATGTAATAAGGTGGATAGCCAGCGCGGCTAAGCCCGAGACTAACCTGCTGTTCGGTTATACTAAGGCCAACGAGATGCGTAGGCTGTTCTTCATGACGCTTCTCAACGTGTACAACTTCTTCTACCAGTACGCCACGCTGGACAGGTGGACCCCTGACCAGCAGCCCCAAGAGCTTGACACCTTAGACAGGTGGATACTGGGGAAGCTAGACGAGACAGTGGAGAATGTCACAATCAGTCTCGATGATTACCTCACGAGCCCGGCGTGCCACGAGATCGACAGGTTCGTGGATATACTCAGCAAGTGGTACGTCAGGAGGAGCAGGAGAAGATTCTGGAAGACCGAGGGCGACGACGAGAAGAAAGCAGCATACAGCACCCTCTACAAGTGCCTCAAGACGGTGATACACCTAATGGCACCTATCACGCCTCACCTATCTGAAACCCTTTACCATAGGATGGTGAAGCCAGTGGAGCCAGAGCTACCTGAGAGCATACACCACTGCAGGTGGCCCGAAGTGGATGTGACTGTTAGGGACATGGAACTCATGGAGGAGATGGACCTCGCTTTGAACCTCAGCAGCGCTGGACGTGCCGCGAGGAGTCAGGTGAACATCAAGCTCAGACAGCCCCTCGCCGAGGTCATGGTGATCGCAACCAAGGAGCAGGTAGGCAAAATCGAGAATATCGCAGATATACTCAGTGAGGAACTCAACGTTAAGGCCGTAAAGGTGGACACTGATAGGAGCATGCTCCAAAGCCAGACCGTGAACCCCGTTGCAAGTATACTGGGCAGAAAACATGGCAGAAACTTCCCCAAAGTAAGTGCGGCCATCAAGACGCTTGCGTCCTCGGAGATAGCATCGCTGGCAGCCGGTGAACCGGTTACAGTGATGGTTGACGGCGCACATATCGAGGTACTCGCCGATGAGGTGGAGCTAAAGTTCGTTTCCCTCGACAAGTACAGCGTGGTCGAAGATAACAACATGCTGGTGGGTGTCTACACGGTGATAACAGAGGCACTTGAATCCGAGGGACTCGCCCGTGACGTCGTCCGCAGGATACAGGCACTCAGGAAGGACGCTGGCTTCGATATCGACGACCACATCGAGACCTACTACAGCGGTGACCCTGACGTGAAGGAGGTCTTCACGAAGGAAGCCGAGTACATCCAAACGGAGACCCTCAGCGATAAACTTGTCAAGGGCGATGCCCCAAAGGGAGCCTCGGTACAGGAGTACGATATCGACGGCCAGAAGCTTAAATTGGGCTTGGTCAGGAAGCAATAGCTTTCTTATTTTTTCCATTCATCTTCCAGGATGCTGTAGATGTAGGTGTCCCTGTACTCGCCTCTGATCTTCAGGTTTTTTCTGAGCCTGCCCTCGCGTTGCATCCCGTTCTTCTCCATCACCCTGTAGCTGCCTATGTTCTCTGGGTTACATTTCGCTATGATCCTATGGAGGCTGAGGGTCTCGAATCCGAATCTGAGTAGGGCACCTGTCGCCTCCGTGGTGATTCCCTTGTTCCAGAGGTCTTTTCTAAGTACGTACCCGACCTCGCCTTCCGCGGTCTTCAGGTTTTGGATGGTTATCCCACAGCCTCCGATAAGCTCTTCATCCATGGTTATCGCAAGCTGGTAGCTGAGTCTCGGCCTCTTCCGTCGGTCATCCATGCTGCGCTTGATGAAGGCACGGGTGTCAGTCTCGGTGTTAGGGCCCCAGTCCATGTTCTTTACAACTTCAGGGTCAGTTGCATATACATGGATCGCGTCATAGTCCTCGATCTTAAACTCCCTTAGCACTAGCCGAGGGGTCTCAAGGTTCACCATAAATACATTAAATAAATTCGTATTAATATGTAGTTTTGGGTATTACCGGACCAAGTTCCGTAGTCCGATCTCGTCAGCGATATGTCTTGCCTCGGCTACTTCCTCGGAGGTCAGCTCCCGTTTCAGTTCAGGTCTCTCACCTGCCCTCCACTCGGGGCGATACTGGAACATGAGGTTAACACGGGTATCCGGGCCCAGGTTGTCGTGTATCCACTGGAGGATTGGTCGTGTGCAGCACTCGTTGTGACCGGGGAGCACCAGTACTCGGATGAGGAGCTCGCCGTACTCGTGGGCCATTAGGTGGTTCCGTGTCGCTGCCTCCCAGTAACCAGGCGCGTCACTGATCTCAGACGCGCACTCGTTGTTCCCGTACTTGAAGTCTAGGAGGTAGAGGTCGATGAAGCCTGCGAGGAGCTTCCTTGTTTCCTCCGAGTAGTAGCTGTTGCTGTTCCATATGGTGGCTATGTTGATGTCTACCTTGTTCATGGTCTCTATCCATTGCCATGTCATGGGCGTGGGGTCGCCTCCCACCATGTTGATGTTCCTGCAGCCCTTACCAGCGAGGTCTTTGACCTGTAACGCCATCATCTCGGGGGTCACAGATGTGCCGCTACTCCTCCATTGGCTGATGTCCCAGTTCTGGCAGTGGATGCACCTGATGCTGCAGCCACCCGTGAATATAGTGCCTGAGGGTACTAGCTCAGGCTCCTCACCCATGTGGGGGAACGCGCTGAAGAGGCTAAAGTTACGTCCAGCGCCACAGTACCCTTTCTCTCCTCGGAGCCTGTCAACGCCGCATCTTCTCTCACAGAACGCGCAGTCCTGCATCAACCGGTGGGCTAGTAGCACCTTGAGGTCGAGGAACGAGTTGGTAACCTGTTTAGGCTTCTTTCGGGAGCTATCCTGAGTTTTCACATGTTCTTTGAATGTGGATAGAAGCGCGTCGTGTTTAACCCAGAGTTCATCCGTTGTGTCTCGTCGTCTGTACTCTGCTTGAACCGCCTTTGCGATGAGATACTTGGCTCGTTTATTCTTTCTGACAATATCCACGTATCGAGGTAACGCCTTTTTTACACCCGGTGTCTCAAGGATTCCTCGGGCGTCTGGTCGTCGTACCCACATCATCTACCTCTTGTCATTGGTTTTATTGAAAGGTTACGCGTCGGGGCAACCATTAATTAACCGTAGGTTCCCCAACTCCTTGAGAAGCATGGAGTCAAGGTTCGTCGAGAAGCTGAGAGAGGATACATTACGCTGCACCATCTGTCCACGGATGTGTGTTATACAACCGGGGAAACGGGGCTTCTGCGGCACCAAGGAGAACCAGAATGGTAAACTCGTCAGCCTTACCTACGGTCACATCAGCGCCTTGGCGGTGGACCCCATTGAGAAGAAACCCCTTGCCCACTTCTACCCCGGGAGCAGGGCTCTCAGCATAAGCAGTGTAGGCTGTAGCTTCACGTGTCCATGGTGCCAGAACTATCACATCAGCACAGGGAACATTGAGAACCATCAGACACGGTATATGCACCCCGAGGAGGTGGTGGAGATCGCCATGACTCAGGAGTGCACAAGCATCGCGTACACCTACAACGAGCCCTTGATCAACCTGAACTACGTCGAGGACACCGCCCGTTTCGCCCATGAATCAGATGTAAAGAACGTGCTGGTCACCAATGGTTACATCAGTACGCATGCTCTCGAAAAGGTGGTTGACGTAATCGACGCAGCCAACGTGGACTGGAAAGCATTCAACAACGAGTTCTACAAGGAGCACTGTTCAGCCGACCTCCAGTCGGTGCTGGACTCTACGGAGTACATGAAGGAGCACGGGGTTCACGTCGAGACCACTTTCCTCGTCATCCCTGAGACCAATGACAGTGAGAGGGAGATCAGAGAGATGGTGAAGTACATCATAGGCCATCTCGGACCAGATACGCCGCTTCACCTGAGCCGTTTCTTCCCCATGTACAAGTTCCAGCATTTATCCCCTACACCGGTCGAGACCCTGATCCGAGCGAGGGAGATCGCGTTGGAGGAGGGGCTCAGATACGTTTTCGTTGGCAACGTTCGTAGCGGCGGATACGAGGACACCGTCTGCCCTGAGTGCGGTAAACCAGTGATCGATAGAACGGGGTACACCATCACGGGGTGGAACCTGGACGAGGATATGAATTGTAGGAACTGTGGATACCATGTGTCCATCGTGGGCCGGAAGGAGACACACAGCGACGGCTTTCTGGTCTAGACAGCAAAGTTTTATCAAATCTTCGCCTACTTCATGTTACTATTCTGGTGAATGAGAGTGAGCGTTGAAAGAAAAGTAACATACTTCGAGAAGCCCGGAAAGGAGCATACAGAGGAGACTTTGAAGATAGCCCTAGCCGCAGCCAAGGAACGTGGAATCGACACTATCCTGGTGTCCAGCACCACGGGTTACACCGCCGAGAAAGCAGTGGAGATCTTCGGTAAGGAGGTCAAGATGGTTGTCGTCACCCACGCCACGGGTTACAGGGAGAAGGGAGTTCAGATGATGCCCGACGAGACCCGCGCCAAGCTGAATAAGGCGGGAGCTAAGGTGGTCACATGCACCGATGTACTGACGGGCGCGGTCGGAGCGGGAGTAGGGAGGCAGCGTCCAACCAAGTCCGAGCCACAGGAGGGAAGGCTTCCCTGGATCGTTCCGCCGCCCAACATCATAGTGGCGAACACGTTGAGGATGTTCAGTCAGGGCGTCAAGGTGTGCCCCGAGATCGCTATGATGGCGGTGGACAGCAACGCTATCCCCTCGGGAAAGAAGGTTGTAGCTGTCGCTGGTAGCCACGCAGGAGCCGACACTGCGATGGTGCTTGATGCAGCTGAATCCAGCAGGATCAGGGACGTTAAACTCCACGAGATCCTCTGCAAGCCCCTCTAACCTTTTTTATTACAGTTTATAATCACCGAATCAGAGTATTTGTAAGGTGTTTGTTTGTCTAAGATTGAGTACGGGGTCCAGATAGAGCCCCAGTTCGGTTACACTTATGATCACATCAGAGACGTGGCGCTGCAGGCCGAGAAGCTGGGCTTCGAGAGCCTGTGGACCAGCGACCATTTCCTCATACGGCCAGAGGCCGAGGACGTGAATTGCCTCGAATGCTGGACAGTGTTGAGTTCACTGGCGGCGGAGACCAAGACGCTGCGTCTCGGGAACATGGTCGCCTCCCAGAACTACCGTAACCCGGTGCTACACGCTAAGATAGCGGCGAGCCTGGATCACATCAGTAACGGCCGCGTCTATTTCGGTATCGGCGCCGGGTGGAAGGAAGTAGAGTACAAGGCGTACAACATGCCTTTCCCTGCTCCATGGGTGAGGATAAGGCAGCTCCGTGAATCCCTAGAGATAGCGAGACGAGTATGGAGTGACCCAGTGGCTGATTACCAAGGCAAGTACTACAGCGTTAACAACTGCGTCAACATGCCGAAGCCGGTGCAGGAGCCTATGCCTGTAATGATCGGCGGTATGGGTTATCAGCTCCTCAAGATATCAGCCAAGTACGCTGACGCGGTGAACTTTGCGTGGAACACTCCTCTGGACACCTTCAAGGAGAAGCAGGGGGTCCTCAGGAAGCACTGTGAAAAGATTGGCACAGACTATGATGCCATAAAGAAATCTGCGGGTCTACATCTAGCTTTGAAGGGAGCCGAGGCAACTGAGCCTGCGCCCTACGAGAAGTACAGTGGCGCCAGAAAGTGGGAGTACAAGTCTGCTGAGAAGGCCGCTGAGTTCATCAGGGACTACGTTGATCTGGGGGCATCTCACTTCGTCATTGTGTTCCCGTACAGCGCTGAGGCGGAGTCCATCAGGGTTTTGATGGATGAGGTGGCTCCCCTCATCTAATTTATAGGAAACATTATCTGAACCTGTCCTGTACTCATTGCATTCGGTGAATCCATGAAGAAGCAGGCAGTTATCAGCATAGTCGGCGTCGTAGCAGTCGCCTTGTTATCGTTTAGCTTGCTCTGGAGGCTCATGGTGCAGGGGGAGAGCTTGGGGCAGCTTGGACTCATAGGCGTCTTCATCGCATCCATGCTAAGCCACCTAACTGTGGTAGCGAGGGACATGTTCATCCCCCTATTCCTTCCGCTGGCGTCTGTCTATCACCCCATAATCCTCGGCTCGGCTGCAGGCACAGGGGCCGCGATAGGCGAGGTAACCACCTACTTCCTTGGATGGGGGGTTGCTGAAAGCATCGAGGAGATGAGTGACTCCGAGGACAAAATAGCGAAATGGATAAACAAGTACGGTTTATGGGCGGTGCTTCTCGTAGCTTTGACGCCGCTGCCTGATACTCCAATCATCATCCTTGCAGGCTCAAGAAAGCTGCCTTTCCAGAAACTTCTAGCTATTGAGGTCATGGGAAAATCGGCATTATACAGCGTAGCCGCCGTCGTGGGGGGAATGGTGTACACTGGCCTTGAGAACACGTTAGGCACGGTCATTGCTTCGGGGTTGATAGTTTTAGGCAGCCTGATTTTCTGTGTCGCGGTTACTTGGAAGCCCAGCCGTGACTGGATATTCGGGTGGATGGAGAAGCTGATTCCGCAAATTAACAGCTAGGTTCGTTCCCTGCCATCACAGGTTTCGATATGTGTCGAAGCTCTTATATCTGCAGGTGTTTTCGTGCGTATCAACGAGGCTCCGCCTCATAAATGGAGATAATGCAGTGAAGTATGCAGGAATAAAGGGAACCGGGATGTATGTCCCGCCGAAGGTGTTGTCCAACGATGACTTGGTCGCGATGGGGCTTGACACCAGCGATGAATGGATTTCGACCAAGACAGGGATGAAGCTCAGACACGTGGTCGAAGGAGATGTCTGTACAAGCGATCTCGCAGCCGAGGCAGGTAAGGCTGCGATGAAGGACGCGAGAGTGAGGCCTAAGGACGTGGACATGATCATCGTGGCTACTAGCAGCCCTGACGTCATTCTCAGCAGCACGGCGGCGAGGACTCAGTCCAAGATGGGGTGCGTCAACTCGGGAGCCTTCGACGTGGGCAGCGTGTGCAGTGGCTTCGTCTACGCCTACGATGTAGGGGCTCGGATGGTGATGGCCCCCAACCTGGAGAACGTGCTAGTGATAGGCGCCGAGACTTATAGCAAGATTCTCAACTGGGAGGATAGGACCACGTGCGTCTACTTCGGGGATGGTGCTGGGGCGGTGTTGCTGCAGAAATCGGAGGAGGCGGGGTACCTAGGCTCCTATCTCAGAGCAGACGGCTCGGGGGCTGAAGTCATCGAGATTCCCGCCGGTGGCTCTCTGTTACCATCGACTCCTGAGCTGCTTGAAGCGGGTAAACAGTACTTCCATATGGATGGTAGAGCGGTCTGGGATTTTGCGACTGTGAAGTACCCTGAAGCGGTGCGGGAGGCTGTGAGGATTGCGGGTTACACGTTAGATGATGTGGACTGGGTGATTCCTCACCAATCCAACGTCAACATGATTAGAGTTAGCATGGAGAACGCTGGGTTACCCGTGGAGAAGGCGTACATTAATCTTCACAAGTACGCTAACTGCGCTGGGGCGAGTATCCCCATCGCGTTGCATGAGGCCGGGAAAGACGGATCGTTGAAGAAAGGAAACTTGGTAGTCACTTGTGGCTACGGTGGTGGCCTCGCTTGGGGAGCCAACGCTTTGATCTGGTGAGTCTCCTCTCCCTTTTCATATCTCTAGGATTTTCTGTTTCTTTGGCGGTCACATGTTTATTTATGAACCGCCTTGTTTGGGGCAGCCTTGGCATACTCCCTTGGTGTAGCCGGGGCATTGTAGGCATTCGTCTTTACATTGTGTGTGATCGTCAAATACTGTGGTAACATCCACAACAAACCTTCCATGCACGGGGACTCCAAGGAATCTTACTTCCTTAATTTCGGCGTCTGGAAACTCACGTATACAGTTTACTATTGAACCAAGTTTGTCGTCGTCTTCTCCCCAGATGAATGCCTGCAGGTTCGACTGCCCAGTAGTCCTATAAAGCGCCTGTACTTTCGGACATTTCATCAAATATCCTTCAATTTCCATTAACTTGGCTCGTTTCTTTACTTCGATAGCAATGAGAGCGGTCTTATATTCCATCTTTGATACGTCAAGACCGCCAATGATGTCGATAAATCCCTCATCACGTAATCTATTCATACGAGTCATAACGGTTGGCCTTGATGATTGAACATTTTTAGATAGATCAGTTACGCTGATTCTTGGGTCCTTTCTTATCTCATGGATAATTTTAAAATCAAGGTCGTCTAGCTCATTCATGGTTGCTTAAGAATATTTTATATAATATTTCACGGTTTCCATTTTTCGTTTAAAAATCTCTTCAAATTTTACATTAATGGCTTCATTCAGTCAGAATGTTTACAAAATTATTAAAAAAATGTTGTAATGAAAGATTGAAAGGTCTTTTATTGCGGAGAAGCCTGCTTTTTTAATTCTCGCGGTGTAGGAAATAATTGAAAACGGTCTATTTTCGTGTAATCGAGAAATAATGACGATTGTTAACCCATCAGTTATGATGTTTTCAGGTAATTCATGTTACTCTCTCCCCTGTTTTGGAGGCTTGGGTTACTCCCAGTATTTTGCTGGGTCCTTCATTTTACCGTAGCCGAGGAGATCATCAGACCAGATCCAGAGCCCGTTGAGTTGGGGTATGTTCTTGATGAACCACTTGACGACATCATGAATCCAGCCTTCTTCTTTGGTGAAGTTGCAGACTCGGAAGCAGACGCTGCACGCGGAGCCCACCTCGTTCCAGTACCGTAAGCACGCGTCCTCATCCCCGTACCACTTTAACGCTCCTGGGTTGTTGGCCAGGCACACCGCCTCGTAGGTTCTTGGTCCGTACGGTATGGCTTGGCTTGGGCACTGTTTGGCGCATTTCTCGCATGCCTCACAGAACTCGATGATGCCCTCGTCCGCCATTTCGCTCTGGGGGAGAGGTAGATCTGTGAACACCTTCATTATTCTGACTAGTGGTCCTCGGCTCCATGTGATGAGTCTGCCGTGGCGGCCTACGTGGCCTAGGCCGGCTTGGATGGCGATGGGTACGCTTGCAGCGGAGTCGTTGCCTAGTGGTGTGGCGTGCCACCCTAGACCTCGAATGAACTCGCTTAGCTGACCCGCTAGTAAGTGCATTCTGCTGTACCCCATGTTGGTGGCGACTTCTAGCTGGGTGGGGGCGTGCATGAACTCCTCGTACTCCATGGGCACAGTGATGGCGATGCAGTACTTGTGGCTCTCAGGGAACACCGCCTTGTCCTTGGTTACATAACCTTCCACAACGTCCTCGAACACGAGTTCCTTGCCGTACCTGCTGTGGGTGAAGAACCATCGTTTGTCGAGGCGGGTGAACCCCACGTCCGCGGCGCCGAAGTACTTGGCTACCTTGGTGATGATGGCTGCTGCCTCCTCGGATGACCCCTCCCACCGTGAGACGCCCGGTGGCTTGGTCACGTACCCGATGGACTGCCAGCTGTAGTAGGCGTTTCCCTGGGTGTCGGAGGTGTCGGGTGGATACTCGTATAGCCCTGCTGCTCTGTTGAAGCTGTACTCTACAATGCCGAACCCGGGCATACCTTGGTTAATCTTCTTGGCTCTGTACTCGTCGCCGCCGAACTCTACGATCTTGCCTGTCTCTTTGAGGGCTCTACTGAAGGAAGTGTTTCTTTGGTCGAACCTCTTGTAATCTTCTTTCAAGGGGTATATCTCATCGAAGCTGCGTTTGGGTGCCAACATGTTCACCTTGTTATGGTAAACTGGTGTTTTGGCTGGTTATCACGTTTTCCCGGGTCTCTCCATCACGGAAGGGGTATGATATTTAAGTAGAGTCCTACTTACCCACAGTTGACTTTGTCACCTATAGAGACATTTCATGATCTCATGTTCGAGGTTAGCAACGAGGATAGGGTAAGGATACTTGAGGAGCTCCGCGTGGAGCCCACCAGTTACTCAGGGTTGTCACGGAAACTGGGTATAACGACACAGGAGATCAGCAGGCACCTTTCGCGGCTAAACGAGATCGGGTTGACCACCAGACGTCCTAATGGTTTGCCTGTGCTGACGCCTTTCGGTGAAGTCTCGTTGAGGCAACTCAGGGCGACCCAGTTCACAACAAAGTACAAGGATTACTTCAGGAGCCACACGGTGGCTGGTCTCCCTGCCTTGTTTGTGGCGCGGATGGGTGAGTTGAAAGGCTGCACAGTGGTGGATAACGTGATGGTGGCTATTCATAACGTGGAGAAGATTCTCCGCGAGGCCGAGGAGTATTTGTGTAACCTTAACCTGCCGTATATCTCCAGCGCGTTCCCGTACATCAGGGAGGCGTTTGATAGGGGCGTTTTTAGCAGGTTCCTCCACGGGGAGACGCTCCAATTGCCCCCTGAGATGCAGGACGACAGGGACGAGGTGTTCGAAAAGGACACTATTGATAGGCTCAAGATGCAGGGCACCTACCATGAACGGCAACTTGACGTGGAGCTGATCATCTATATGTCCGAGAAGGAGGTGGCGTTGCTGAGCTTCCCGGAGGAAGACAGAGGCTTTGATTTCAAGGGCTTCACCTCGACGGACCCGGCGGCACATCAATGGTGTCTGGACGTCTTCGAGTATTACTGGGAGAAGGGCGTGAAAGCCTAGGTCCGACCCGTAGAACATTAAAGCATCTAGCACGTTTTTTCATTCAATGAGTTTCAACGCCCAGATTGCGACTCTTCTCTACGAGATCAGTGAGATTCTCACCATCAAGCAGGACAGGTTCAGGAGCAGAGCATATAGCACAGCTTCGCAGCGTGTCACCGCGTTAACCGAGGACATACGTGAGATCGCGGTCCGCGGTGAGCTTGAGGACATTCCCGGTGTGGGGAAAGGCATCGCCGCCGCCATCACCGAGTACATCGAGACAGGTGAGTCCATGATACTTCAGGAGCTCAGGGAGAGCCTGCCTCAGGGAGTCCCCGAGATGATCACCATTGAGGGCATCGGCCCAAGGATCGCTATGAGGCTTCACGAAGAGTTGGGCGTCACTAACGTTCAGGCGTTGGAGGCTGCAGCCAAGGAGGGCAGAGTAAGGGAGCTCAAGGGGTTTGGCTCTAAGAAGGAGGAGAATATCCTGAAGGCGATTGAGGAGAAGCGGAGCAGGAGCACCCGTTTCCTCCTCGGCGAGGTTCTGCCGATTATTCAGGGGATTCTTACGTATATGGGTGAGAGTATCGCGGTGCAACAAGTGGAGGTGGCTGGGAGTGCCCGGAGGATGAAAGAGACTGTGGGGGACCTGGATATTCTGGTGAGCTCGACGTTCCCCGAGGAGGTTACACGGCGTTTCGTGGGCATGCCTCCAGTGGCGAGAGTGCTTGCACAGGGCCCCACGAAGAGCACGGTGGTGTTGAAGAACCAGCTACAAGTTGATCTCAGGGTTCTTCCACCTGAGAGCTACGGGGCGGCGTTGCAGTACTTTACGGGGAGTAAGGGGCATAACGTGAAGCTGCGCACCATCGGCGTCAGGGAGGGGTTCAAGCTCAACGAGTACGGGCTATTCAGACGTGACGATGACACGTTGGTGGAGTCACGGGACGAGGCGCGTATCTATGAGGCGATGGGGATGGACTGGATGCCCCCTGAGCTACGTGAGAACACAGGCGAGATCGAGGCAGCCATGGAGCACAAGCTACCAGAACTCATTGAGCTAGGTGACGTGAAGGGTGATCTTCACATGCATAGCAACTGGAGTGACGGCAAGGCACCCATCGAGGCGATGGCTGAGAAAGCGATGGAGATGGGGCTGGAGTACATCGCGGTCTGTGACCACACCAAGAGCCTCCGCATCGCTAACGGGCTGGACGAGAAACGCCTCACAGAGCAGATCAACGCCATCAAGTACATCGACGAACAGAACCCCAATGTAAAGATACTAGCTGGTACAGAGTGCGACATCAAACGGGACGGTAAACTGGACATTAAGGACAGTGTGCTAGCAGAGCTTGACTGGGTGGTAGCCAGCGTCCACAGCGGCTTCAAGATGGAGGAAACCGAGATGACGGCACGCATCATCAAGGCCATCCACAACCCTCACGTCAGAGCCATCGGTCACCCCACTGGGCGACTTATACAGCGACGAAGCCCATATGCGGTGAATCTCGACAAGATTTTTGAGGCAGCCGCCGAGCATGATGTGTTCATGGAGATAAACTGCTACCCGGATAGGCTGGACCTCAGCGACGTAGACTCGCGGAGAGCCAAGGAGACAGGAGTGAAGCTATGCCTCGGATCAGACGCCCACGCCCCAAAAGAGTTAGAGTTCATCCCAATGGGTGTAGCAGTAGCGCGGAGAGGATGGCTTGGAGCCGATGACGTTGTTAATACATGGAGTGTTGAAAAAGTGCTCGGGTATAGAAAGTGAACGAGAAATAAAGCGGGATTAGAGTTTGAGAAGCTTCTCCGCGTTTCCTCCGAGAATGAGTTCTTTGTCGTGGTCAGGTATGGGTAAGTCCTTGATGCGTTGGACTGCGTGCTCTATGTCTCCTATCTGGTGTGGGTGATCTGTGCCTAGCATCATCTTCTCTACTCCGCTGAAGGCTAACGCTGACATTAAGACATCGTTGTCATAGATTATGCTGTCCATCCAGACCTTCTTGAGATACTTGGATGGTGACTCCTTGATGTGAACCTTGCACTCAGGGTACGCGTTGAAGCATGTCTCGATGCGTCCTCTTAGGAAGGGGAATATGCCTCCCACATGGCTGGCCACCAGCTTGAGCCCCGGAAGCTTCTTCATGGTGCCGCTTAGGACAAGCCTGATGACGGCGAGGCTCGTATCTATACCGAAACCTATCATGGGTACGAGGCGGAAGTCCTCCATGCTCCTGTCGTTAATAGGGGACGTGGGGTGGATATACATGGGCACGTCAAGCTGTACTGCCTTCTCGTAGACTGGCAGGTACTCGGGTGCGTCAAGCGGCTTCCCGTTGACGTTGGAGAGAAGCATGGCGCCCTTAAGCCCAAGTTCTGTGACGCTTCGTTCCAGTTCCTCCACAGCGGCGATCGGGTCCTGCAGCGGCAGGGTGGCCAACGCGGTGAATCGGTCCGGGTATTTCTCAATGATCTCCCTGAACCCATTGTTTGTGAGTTGAGCGAGTTTGATGCCTCTTTCCTTATTTTCTCGTTCTACGCCTGGGGTTGTGAGTGTGAGCACCTGCACGTCGATCTGGTTTTTATCCATGTCCTTGAGCCTGTGCTCTATGTCAATGTGGGGCCCCACTACAACGTTATAGTCGCCTGTGTAGTGGATGAGAAGTCTGCCTTGCTCATCGGTTGAAACGCTTGCGTACCCCTTCTCACGTTTGAGTTCCTGCACATACGCGTCTGGGTAGAAGTGGTTATGAAAATCAATATTCATTTTTTCTCGTGTAGGTGTTAAGAATTGAGGTATTAAAGCAAATCCGGCAGGTAAAACTGTCCATTTATTACTGAAAAACTAAGTCTTGTGATAATTATTCATTCAGCTTCATTGGTTTGATTCATTGAAAAAGATAATTTCTAAACACAATACTCAGCAAATATACTGGCTATTGAATCTCGGAACGAGTTGTGAGTTCAAGAGTCGGCTACCGCGTATAAGCCGATACTCTGGTCATCAACCTGAATCAAGCCCTCGGCGTTCTTGAAGTAGTCGAGTATCCTTTCACCCTTTGCGGTGATCTCGTAGACACGGGTTTCCTTGTTTGCACGCATCCCATATCCCGCTGCTATCGTCTTTGAGATAAGCCCTTGATGGACTAGGGACCTCAACGCGTATTGGAGAACACTGTAAGAGATTTTAGCTTGGAACATTATTCCCGTCGGCTTGGATGCGCCTGACTTGATGACATTTAGCACTTCTAGATATATCTCTAGCTTGGAACGCCGTGTCATAACACACCCCAAATAACGGGTCACTAATCATGAAATAAGAAAATGTATGAAAAAATCTGGACACACAAACAACGACTGGGGACTTTTGGGAAAACTCGACTCTTCTATAACTATAATCAAGGATTTTTCCGCGTTGTTTCTGATTACGATGAATTGTGGATAAAATTATGGATAAAAAGGGGTTTTTCAATGGAGGGAACAACAAATTATAAAAAACAATTAGAAATAACAATTAAAAATATAATAAAAGACTCGATTAATATTTACAAACGATTTTCAATTTATCATTGAAACATTAAAAATGAGTAAAAATGATGGAATTTTATTTTCTTTAATTGCACTTAATGAAATGGAAGATCCTTTTCATCAATATGACAGTTTAGAAATTGATGGACATAATGAATACTATGAGATTGGGATATCTGGTGGTACGTGGAGCCCTGTAAGTTCATCATTTTCCCCTTTTGCACTATTTCAGTTGGTAGAGTATGTTCAAGACTTCAAATTTCTCACAGAAAAAGGAAAAGCATTTGTATCATTTTTAAAGAATAAAGGTTTTATTTTGGACAAATATGCGGTCACCAAAAATATCGAATGATTATTTTACCCGATACTTTTTCATATCGACCTAAATAAAAAACACACTCAATCGTACAAAAAACATATCAGGTCGATATAATTTTCTATTAACTCGATACTTTTTTATATCGGTTTTGATTTGATGTTTTCTATGCATGTAATAGATCGAGTTATACATGAACGAATAATTGAAAAAAAGATAAGATTAGAAAATAAAAGACCGCTTCCGCCATCATTTGTTAATAGGCTTAGAAAAGAATTGATGATAGAATATACTTATGACTCTAATGCGATAGAAGGCAGTTCGTTAACATTAAACGAAACTCGTCTGGTTATCGAAGAAGGAATTACCATAGGAAAAAAACCATTAAGCGAGGTACAAGGTGCAAAAAATCATCCTGAAGCAATAGAGTTTATTGAAAAAATGGTTTATGGTTCAGAAGATATTAGTGAAGAAAAAATTCTCCATCTTCATGAAATAATATTAAAAGGAATAGAACCTGACGCGGGTAATTATCGTGTTTCAGGTGTAATTGTAACGGGAGCCATGTTTACTCCGCCTCGTAGCAATGAAGTACCACAGCTGACACAAGAATTAATCGATTGGTTAAAGAAAAATATTGAAGAGTACTCACCCATCGAACTCGCAGCAAGATTTCATCATAAATTTGTCAAAATACATCCATTCTCAGAAGGAAATGGTAGAATAGCAAGATTACTTCTTAATGCAATACTGATGAGAAACGGATATCCGTTCTTGATTAACATCACAAACAAAGATCGAGCTAAATACTTAACATCATTACAAGAAGCAGATTTAGGAAATCTAGAGGCTTTTGTAAATTTCATAGCGAGAAGTTCTGAAAGAATCTTAGATATTTATTTAAACGCTCTTGATGAACCAGAAATTCTCACATTAAAACAAGCCAGTGAGCTAAGTCCGTATTCAGTTGATTATCTTAGTTTGTTAGCAAGAAGAGGAAGGATTGCCGCGTTTAAAAAAGGGAATAAATGGCAGATGACAAAAGATGAGCTAATGAAGTACGTAGCTGAAATGGAAGCAAAAAGAAATCGTAATAAATATTAATAATGGGTTTGAAACCCACTCTGAATGAGTATTGTTTTGCATCTAGACTCGAATAGGTTCCGGGCTTTAACTTTTGAGATAAATAAAAAGGGAAAGAGTCGGGAGATATCTCCACTGGGGGTGAGTTCGAACCCAACCCCCCAGCACCATTTCTGAAAGAAGCCTGTTATGAGGTCTGTTTGCTTCAAGTGACTTGGAATTACGCGAAAAAAATAAGTTATTTTGTCTTAATTCACCGTTACTCATACACTTTTCTACGTTGATTGTGATCGAATCGAGGCTGTTTTGGAGCCCCTTTTATGTAAAAATGGGTGTTTTCCGTGTATGGGCGTGACCACCCTTCCCATCCTTGCCTCTACTCTATGGTTCTCATCAACCAAGGAATAGAATTGAAGAATAATCTAGCTAAAATGAATCAGATTATCTGTAAATTAGACAGACAATATGAACCCGCTATTAGTTGAGGCTAATTCTAATGGAAGTTGTTATTATACTATCTACGAGTGATATTAACGAGTTTCAATGAGTGATAAAGAGAGTTATGACAAATTTCTCATCGCAGAGATGACTTGGCCGGAGGTCAAGGAGGTATTGAAGGAGACGAATATGGCCATCGTCTCAGTGAGCTCGACGGAACAACATGGTCCTCACCTGCCGGTGAAGACCGACGCGGTCATAGGTTACGAAGTGTGTAAGAGGGCTGTAGCCAGGCTGTATGAGGAATCTGGGGTTAGGGTGGTTATCGCACCGCCGGTGCACTTTGGGATGAGCCTTCATCATATCTCGTTCCCGGGTACGGTATCACTAAAGCCGTGGACGCTCCATGAGGTGATGGTGGATGTCTGCTGGAGCCTCTCAGAGTATGGCTTCAAAAAGATAGTGATTGTGAATAGCCACGGCGGAAACAGGGTGATATTGGATGCAGTGGCTAGGAGGTTGTTCGATAACACTGACGCCATGGTGTTCGTGACGAATACTGGTATCAGCCATGTGGATGACGAGCTAAACCTAGCTAAGCAGGCGTTGAAGGCAGGGCCTGGCGGGTCGAGCCACGCTGGGGAGTCGGAAACATCGATAATGATGGCGCTGGGCGAACATGTGCGTGTGGACATGATCCCAGAGAACCCGGTTCCTCCCAGGTTCCCGCTGCCGGACTATGTGGGCTGGGGCTCGGCGAAGTATAGTGGTGTCAACTTCACGGGGAACTGGAACACTGAGGAGCTGACTGACGACGGTTATCTGGGTGACCCATCGGTGGCGAGCAGAGAGACTGGTGAGAAGATACTAGAGTACCGGGTCTCAAATATGGTGCGTTTCCTTAAACAGGTATCAGAGCTGGAGATCACAGAAAGAGTTTACCACCAGCCACCATAGACTTTATCTGTCGAGTAGCTCCCACGAGTTTTCTTTAATCAATCCATCATCTCAGGAGATATCTAGAAGAGTGTGCGCTTCAAACTACTCACCAAGCATCATTACTGCATTTTCCTTCCAACTTAAGTTCACTGAAAAAGAAGTAAAAGCAATCTTAGGTGAGAATGCAAGGAAACTACTCAACATATAACCTTCTCCATACAGTTTTATCACGATAAATCCCGCTTATTCTATATTTTCTAACAGAAATTCAGCTCATCGATACAGGTTACGGTGAATTGTGGATAAAATTTTACTTCACACACAGTAGATATATCCTACTTTTATGAACGGTTAGTTGAGGTGAGAATGGAGATTGGAGGAGAGAAATGCAGCGATCAAGCAGACGATGTTGTCTACGGCGATGCTAGCGATTATGATGGTGGTGTTCTATGTTTCGGCGGGCCGGACTGACATCCCCCGATCATGGTTCTTTTTCAGCGTCACATTCGTGTACTTCGTCGCGAGCAACTTGGCCCTCTACAAGTACAATCCAGGGCTCTTAATCCAGAGACTAAAGATAAAGCGGGAGGGCTCTAAAACATGGGACGAGGTACTGATGAGAGTGAGCAACCTCACGGCGTTGCTCCTCCTTCCCGTAACTGCGGGGTTGGACGTAGGGCGGTACCGGTGGTCGAGCCTCGGGCTGCCATACGCCATCGTGGGGGTCGTTTCCCTTGTCGTCTCTTCGGTGCTCATCAACTGGGCGATGATTGAGAACCCTTACTTTGAGCCCACCGTGAGGATACAGGACGACAGGGACCACCATGTTGTAACCACAGGGCC
>JAOZHP010000086.1 GCA_026014815.1 Candidatus Bathyarchaeota archaeon | reverse complement strand
TCGTTTCCCTTGTCGTCTCTTCGGTGCTCATCAACTGGGCGATGATTGAGAACCCTTACTTTGAGCCCACCGTGAGGATACAGGACGACAGGGACCACCATGTTGTAACCACAGGGCCGTATGCCATCATCCGTCACCCTGGTTACCTTTCCGGGATTCTCTGGATAGCATCCGTTCCCCTCATTCTTGGATCGCTGTATGCCCTTGCACCTTGTGCCCTCTACACTGTGCTTATGACTCTCAGGACTTTTCTCGAGGACAGGACTCTCCAAGTGGAGCTCCCCGGATATACTGAGTACGCTGAGAGGGTCAAGTACAGGCTAATCCCGGGGATCTGGTAGATCATCGAGGCTTTTGTGGGCCCAAACACGCGCAGTGTGAATTGTGGATAAAATCTTCGACTCGTTTTGAAAATAAGGTTTCCTTGAATAAATTATGGATTAAGCTAATAATTATAGTAGTAAATCTGGGTGGGCACCCCATCCACGGTGTGCATGGAATGATTTTAGACTGCGACTGCATATTCTTTGATGTCCTGCTATGTATGAAAAAGACGTTACTCTGAACAAACAAACAACTATTCACTTAAGACCCGGTGAGACGCGGGACTTTGAGATGCTCTGGACGATGCTTTCAACACTTTCAGAGGATAGTCTACAGTTCCTGCACAACCGGTTCATCCGAGACGAGATAGAAACAGGGATGACCCACATAGACTACGATAACCTCCTCCCCATCGTAGCTGTCGTCAAGGATCAGGCAACAGGAAAAACACGGATTGCCGCCTTCGCTACCCTGGGGTTCCAGAGGGGTGAATCAAGGAAACATCGAGCCGAGTTTGATATAATTGTCCATGACAGCTATCAGGGCAAGGGTCTAGGCACGGTCCTCACTCAGCACATGCTTGACATAGCCCGGGAAAAAGGATTGAAGAAGGTTTATCTTAAGACAAACACAGGTAACCAGAGAGCTATACATGTGTATGAGAAGCTGGGATTCAAGATTGAGGGGAAGCTCATTATGGAGCACTATCATTATCTGACCCAACAGTACGGCGACGACTATCGAATGGCAATCATCCTGTGACCAGGCTCACTTTCTGGTGAATTGTGGATAAAATTATGTATTGGTTAAGTTTTCTTGATTTCTATGTCTACTTTTATCCCATTGTTCAGGCTACGGGTGATGAAACACTCATTCTCATCATGTTCCTCAAGCACCTCAATAAACTGAGATCGGTGTTCCTCTGGAACATCAACCTCTACTTCGACTTTCATTGATTCTATAATGGCTCGATCTTTTTCATTTCTATCGTATTTTGATATTACACGTGCTTTGAGCTTCCTGTATCGTGCATCTGACTTTCGTACATTTAACTCGTATAGCATTGATCCTGATGTGCAGAATAGAGCAGCAGCTGCTAGAAGGTTTCTTGCTGAGAACTTGGAGTTTAAGGGATCATGTATTATGATTGTGCTCATGTCTTCGTTGTTGAAGTTGATCTCAAAGTCCCCATTCTCAAGTTGAGTTAACTCTATGATGTTTCCCCTTGACATTTCGGTTTACTCCATCACTAAATAACAGTAATTTGTGGATAAAATTATGGATAAAAAGGGATGTATAATTTATGGGTATAGAATCTTACCTAGGTTGTGTGGTTCCGTCTTGGTTTACCCATAGGTCCCAAGTGTTTTCACCGTTTTCAATCTTGACGCTGAAGGCGGCGGAGGGGTTCAGATTATGGCTAACTGTGACGGTTAGATCTCCACTAGTGTAGGTCTTGATGTTGGCTCCGATGAGACCATCTGGGGTGGTATCCTGTTTGCTCCAACTGCTGGGTTGGGTTATATCTAGGCTTTCTAGTGCTGTGTCTCTTGCCCATTCGTGGCTATTAGGACCGTTAACTGGTTCTTGGGTCTCTGGTGTTACAGCGTATATTCCACCTATGATGGCTGCACATAGAGTCATCGCTGCGAGGCTGAGAATGATCGCATTCTTTTTCATTTCTTGTCTGGAACATACGCATCAAAGGTTGGATATTATGCTAGGGATCAGAACAGTTGTTCAAATATATTGAACATCATGGTATTTACATCTGATCACTAGTAAATACATAGGCCAGGTATCTATATGCTACAAGTGTGTTCGCTTCTTTTCTAAGCATTTTGGGGTGAATTGCGGATAAGATCGCTTGTTTCCTTCATTGAATACTAAATCATTATATGTGTGTCCTGTTTAGCCATTCAAGGTTCCGCTGACTACTACACATGTTTCTCTGGAACTAGGCTCCGAGGTGGGGAGCATTACAAGTACCAAGAATGAGAGGAGAGGTGAAAGAGAGTGTATCATATAAAATTCATGAGCTGTGCGCCTGAGGATAGACAAAAACTCCCAGAAAATATGAAGCAGTTCAAACCCGTTGAAGGAGTTGAACCACTAGGACTGTTCTTCCCAAGAGGAAGCAACTACATGTATGCATCAATAACCAAGTACAAGGACTATGCAACTTGGGAAAAGTATTGGGCGGAAATAGCTAAGGAACGGCGAAAGGGACTCAGTCTGATAACTGAAGAGACAGACATGTTCTTTGAGGAAGTACAATTGTAACAATCATTCTAGTCTCATATTCCCCATCTTTTTTCTTTCAACCACTCAGATGCTGAATCTATGGTGAATTATGGATAAAATTATGGATTAGATAATGTTGGAATATACGACACTATCATTGTTTCACGTGTGACATTGATTTGGACTGTCCAAATACACATTGAAGAAAAATGCTATTCTAAGGGGTTCTTTCACTTAATGGAGATGTTTCCTGTTATGTATGTGATAGTATTTGTAGAGATCAATGAGTCTTTATCCAGTCAATCAATAGCTTATCGAACGTCATAGGAATCTCGATCATCGGATTATGACCGCTATCATCTAACAGATGATAAGTACAGTCAGGGAACTTTTTCCAGTAATTATCCCATAACGATGGTGGATTAGAGAAATCATATTTTCCCATCATGAGAAGCACAGGGCACGTTATCTCTGTAAGATAGGAAGTGCTGTCAAATTCTCCGAAGACATTGCCGAACAAGTGCCTCAACACATCATAATTTGGCTTAACACCCTGAAAGATGGGTTTAGTATCAAAGTCTGCATCCTTCCAGAACTTTGGGGTGTTCGCCTCGTACCATCTAGGAAAGTCATCGAATAATTGCATATCCCCAAGCCTCTCCAGTTTATTCTTGAGGAGTTCTCTTCTCTCCTCTGAAGCATGTTTATCCCAATACTCTTGCTGATGACGTTGAAAAAATGATGAATCAGACTTCGGTCCCCCTCCAATTAAAATCAAATGAGAGACCTTAGAGGGATGCCTTTTAACGTAGTCTAAAGCGATGAAGACGTTAGCTGAATGTCCTAGCAAGATGAATTTTCCCAAGTTTAATGTCCTCCTGAGGGCTTCCATTTCATCCGATAATGTCGCTAGTGTTATGCTTTCAACGTTCCGTGGGATGGATTCTCCTCCACCTCCACCGAGATCGTTGAATATCAGCTTCAGGTGATCACGGAGATTCTTGGAGAACATCCGTTCGTAGCTTAATGCCCCCAAGTAGCTGGTGATTATGCATGGAGTCCCAATTCCATCGATCTTGTAGTAAAGTTTCGTACCATCAACCTCAACAAAACCAGAACTCATGCATATAGTTACGGTGAAGTGAGGATAAAATTATGGATTAAAGGTTATTCTTTAGGCTCAGTTATTGTTGTGTTTTTCTAACCCAGTCAAGGAAACTTTGATGGTAAATGTATCCTTCATGTTTTTCACATGGGAAATCGTTGCACCTGAAGCAATAATCAACCCGTTTATCAATGGCACATTTCAGGACAGGACAAGGGTATCCTATTTTTGCTTCAAATCCTTGTAGCATATTTATTGCCATGGGATCAGTTCCTGCTTTACACCCTACTTCACTTCCACATATGCAGTTGCCTTGTTCTAGGAATCGACAGACTTCACATGCAAGACCACAAACACCGGGCATTATGGCATCATGTTATTGTCTTGTTTCTGAAAAATAACGATTATGGTGAATTGTGGATAAAATTATGGATTAGAAAGCTGCACCTTTTAGTAATGGATAAATCGTTAAATATTTGTCTTGTTTAGTCATTTAAGGTTCTGCTGAGATCTACGAAGATTAATCTGGAACCAAGCTCCGAGATGGGGAGCTATACAAATACCAAGAATCTGAAAGAAGTGAACAAATGCCAACTCTCTTTGCTGTTTACAACCTGAAAGATAAGGAAATGGCTGAGGAATACGACAAATATCTCACCAAAACGAAAATACCGGGAATCAGAGGAGCTCCATGGTGTACCGCATTCCATACCTGGAAGATAGACACAGTTCTTGCACCTGCAGTCTCCGAGCCAGAGGGAGAACTACCTTCGGAATCTCCCTACATGTACGTTGCCAAGATCGAAGTATCTGACTTGGATGCCATGGTAAGTTTTCTTGGCACTGATGCAGGTAAAGACTTTGTCAAATCCTGGAGCGTGTACGTTGAACCTAAAGCAATCTTCACAATGGGACACGAGGTGTAACCAGCCAACTCAAACTATACTACAATCATCCCACATCTTTTTTCTTGAAACCACTCAGATGCTGATTAATGAAGAAAAGAGTATGGGGGAGGAGAAAGGTGAAGTGAGGATAAGATTATGGATTGATCTGTTTTCAAGCATATTTCTTATGGATGTTCATAAAAACTGAGCTCCAGTCTTTTTCCGGTGCATCAATAAATCGATCTATTATCCTCATTCTTAGTGCACCCGCCATCCTCATATCTCGCAAAAAATCAGGACCAGAGTCACTTGAATCAGCATTAGTACAAACAGCTACACCTAAATTCTCCTCGGGGACAACGGCGATGGACGAACAGTTCACTCCTCCTCCAGTATGCTCATCGACTTTTCTATCCCGATAATCGTAACAGAACCACCCTAAACCGTATGTAAGGAAATGACCGAAGGGATTATGCAACTCATTCCAATCCAGCTCTACTCCCTTGTAACGAAGAGGCTCCACAACGGTCTGCGATTTATGCATCTCATCAATCGATTTACTGCTGATAACATGCTCTCCATCGTATACACCCCCGCTGAGATTCATGATCAGCCAATTCGCTATATCATAACCCGTTGTTACCACTCCAGCAGCAGGAGCATAAGTCTGATTTATTCCAATGCCCCATTCATGTGACTCGTATTCTAATCCAACCTTTATCATAGAGGTGAAGACATTCTCCAGTTCGTTGGGATCACCCTTCTCTTTTCTAAGGTCATGTATCGTTGGGTAAGTGGAGTCCATTCCAAGTGGCTTGAACAATCGTCTTGTGACAAAACGCACCCAATCTTCACCGGATACCCTTCTGACTATCTCTCCAGCGATCGCATACCCCACATTTGTGTAACTGTGTCTCTCCCTTAACCCAGCAACGGGCTTCACTGCCTTAAGATCTGTATTTAGATCTTCGAAGCTGTAGTCTGGTTCCACAAGACTACCAACCAGAAATGGGAGACCAGCTCTATGGGACAATATGTCCCGTATAGCTATGTTTGCTGATGTGTAATCGTCTGAGAAACTGAATTCGGGGATGTATTCTACTACTGGGTCGTACCATTGGAGTTTTCCCTCATCTACAAGTATCGCTAGGGATGCCGCTGCCATTGGTTTTGAGTGTGAGGCTATGTGAAAGAGAGTGTCTCCGTCAGGAGAATCCTTAGCTATGTTTCTGTGTCCGTATCCTTTACAGAAGACATTCTCTCCATCTTTCACTACTGAGATTATTACGCCGAGTCTTTGCCAGTCTTTCAGGGTCTTTAATACATATGCATCAAATGAAGAATCAAGACGATCGGAGTTATCCATAATGTAACCTTATTTCAGTCTCTATTTATCATTGCCTGATTAGACTGTCCAAAGTGTTATAGACACTTGGGTCAATAGAAATTCAAGGTTCTACTGGCTAACCGGTGGAGCCCAAGCTCCGAGGTGGGGAGCTATACAAGAACCAAGACAGAAAGAAGAGGTGAAAGGATGAAGTATATATGGCATTGGGAGTGGAAACCTGAAGAACGGGAAAAGGAAATTGAGTTAGGTGAGAAATTCCAGAAGGCAATGAAGGAAAACCCAGACCAGTTTCCGAAGATGTTAACAAACACATGCTTCACTGGCAGATGCAAGGGTTTCAGGCTCATAGAAGCTGATAACGAGGAACAGTTAATGAACTTAGTTGCTTTATGGTGGCCAACTGAGAACTGGAGACTTGAAGCTTACCTCGAAGCTGGAGAGACTTTTTCTAAAGCTTCGCAGAAATGGAATCCAATCTGATGAAACATGGAAATCGATGATAATATAATAGACACTTCGCTGTACTAATCCTCTCTCTTTTTTTAAACCACTCAGATGCTGATTCTAGTGAGTAAGCTTGGGATAAAGAAAGGAGATAGTATGTAATATTGAATCATGTAGGAAAATTACTTGCATGAGATAGTGTGATTTACATGGATGCCTTTCTTGAGATTCCTTGTTATTAGACACCCGTTTTCTAAGAGTTTAACACAGTGATCAAAAACATCCCTGCTCTCATCTGGAATGTCCACATTAACTTCGAGATTTAATCCTTCTATAACACTCTTACCAGACTCGTCCTTCCCCATCTGAACGCTGGAAGACGCTGTTACGCTTCTAGCCTCTACGCCTCGAGCCTTGAGCATGAGATATGTAGCGCCTGCCATACAATAGATGGCAGAAGCAGCCAGTAACGATCTAGCGACACCATACCATTTATCCTTAGGGAGTTTGGACAATTCCACATCGATATCGGATAGCGCATCATGATCAAAGTGAATCCGGAAATCTGAATCTCCCATTAACTCGAATTTTATACCCATTGACTCCATCTAAAACACACTTGGGAATAATAATTGAAGCTCTTAAGATCATCTATAACTAACAAGTGAAAAAAAGAGTTGGGATAAAGTAACTGAGTGGACAGTCCAAACCGTTATAGACGTTGGAAACTAATCCTAGAACATGACTGTTCTCAGTCACACATTCGGCCAGACCACCATAGCGAAGCTGAGCGACCCCCATGAACTGAAGCAGCTATTGGTGGACCCCTGGCTCCAGTCCGAGACCGTAATCATCAAGCCCAACTTCGTGGCGACTGATCCGGGGTACGCCACCGACTCCGAGGCCCTGAGGGCGCTGCTGGAGGCCCTCGACTCCCGCATCGTGGTCACGGAGTCCCACATGGTGCCCCGCTCCACGAACCTCATGGAGGGGGGGATGGGCTTCATCGTTGGGGACGAGGAGGTGAACTGGATGTGGCTCATGGGGGGCGACGGCTGGAGATGGCAGATGGAGAACCCGGACTGGGGCTGGTTCAGGGAGGGCGGACACTGGGACCAGATCAAGAAGGAGGACAAGGCCTTCCTCGACGAGCGTGGTTTCACGGATCTCTTCAATGAGTTCGATGTCGAGTACGTCAACGTGACCGACGAGATCTGGAGCGGGAGGATAGCGGATCCGACCGAAGTGAAGAGATCGGTGGAGTCGCGTTTCAAGCCCGCCTTCACTGAGAAGCTCTACGGCATGGTGCCGAAGAAGCTCCACGACCTGCGGGGATCGACGTTCATCAGCTTCGCCAAGCTGCAGAACTACGCCAGCTTCACCCTGAAGAACCTGTTCGGGATGATACCGGATCCGGTGAGGGCGTGGTGGCATGGGCCGAAACATTCGAGGATCGCCCCGAGCATCGTGGACATCAACAAGGTCTACCGCTCTCTCTTCAACGTCTACGGGATCTGCGAGACGCTGCACACCAACCCTGTCTCTCACTCCGAAGGCGAGTTCCTAAATACATTGGGGACCAGGTACAACATCGCAGAGAACTTGGGTGTCGTAGCCTTTGGCAGAGACCCGGTGTCCCTCGACGCCATCTTCTGCAACCTCGCCGGGTTCGACATCAATCAGTTCGGGGGCTATATCGGCAAGGCCGAGGAGGAGTTCGGCATCTACGACAGAACGGCCCTCGAAGAGTCGAAGATGAAGATTGGAAGCTGGCTCTCACACTAGTCTTTCCTTTTTTTCCTTGAAACCACTCAGATGCTGATTAATGAAGAAAAGAGTATGGGGGTAAAGAAAGAGTAGATAGTAGGTTTTTATTAGGTTGAGGGCTTTGAGGAAAATCTGTGGCCATGCTCTTGAACGTAGATTTTCATAGTTTCGTCGTACAGGTATTCGAATTTATCCCAAAGTTCTGGACGATTCCGCCTTATCCGTGCTTCCTTTATGTATGGACCTATCTTTTCCCAGACTCGGAATACGTAGGAAGACATCAGGTCATCCACTAACTGGGGGTCAAGAAATTTCCTGTACACAAGCACCCCGACTCCCTCGAAGAAGGAGCAAACATAGTTCATCATGGCTCTAAACTCCAAATCATCACCGAACTTCTCCCTATAATCATCGTAGTCTTCCCATTCATATCTGAATAATCCAGTATAATGTGTGTTGAATTTGTCCTCTCTAAGGTGGCTGTATATCTGCATCAATAGCTGAGCCTGTCTGGTGTCTGCTGATTGTTTCTGTGCTTTTAGTGTCAGTTCTCTTGTTTTTTGAGCATTCCTAACTGTGAGTACATAGTAGCTGAATCCCGCTATCACCCCGAAGATAGTCACAAGGTCCCTGATCACTGATAACTCAATCATACAAGATCATTACTGCATTAGGTGGATGTGAAGAAAAGAGTATGGGGAAGGAAGATTCGCGCGCGGTCCATTTTTATCTCCATGAGTCTTCCTTTAATGCAATGACAAATATGAGTGAGCAGGTCGCGAATGACATTATTGTTGTACGTCAAGAGATGAGGCCGGGCTGGACATGTAACGTCGTCCTGGTATTCGGAGAGGATAAGATAGGAGTGGTGGACACGGGCTACGAGAACACTCCTGAAGACTACGTGTTCCCATTGATCAAAGAACAGGGCAGACGCCTCGACGAGGTGTCAATCATCGTGAACACTCACAGGGACGGCGACCACATCAGGGGCAACACCGTGTTCAAAGAGCGGACAGGCGCACCAATTGCCATACATGAGCTTGAAAAGGAGGCAGTGCCAACAGCAGACACCAAGCTCGGGAACAAAGTGAAACTGGGGGATAGAACCTTTAAGGTCATACATACCCCCGGACATAGACCCGGAGCTGTCTGCCTCTACGATGAGGCCAGTAAACTCTTGTTGACGGGGGACAGTGTCTGTGGAACACGGGAGAACCTTATCAGGATGGATAAAAACATCTACATCAACTCTCTGAAAAAGTTGCTGAAACTTGACGTGGAGATGATGATAATGTCACATCCCTTCGCCCCCCCAGATAAAGACATCCTAAGAGGAGACGAAGCCAAGCAAATGATCGAGACGAGCATAGAGATAGCCGTGAACCTCAAACAAAACTAGCCACGCGCGATTGAGAGTATGATCTCAACCATCTTAGATCATGACTGCATCAGATGGAAGTTAAGAAAAGAGTATGAAGAAGAAGGGAAATTAATAGAGATCGGTTTTCATGTGCTTTCTTGCCGACATACGCTCAATTGAAGCACTATCCTTGTTGTATCTTTCTTATCAGTTGCCTGCCTTCCGAATAGATCACCACCCTTCATGAAAAGGAGGCTGAAAACATACCCAAAAAAGGGGGAGGGGGGGTATCCACCACAAAGACTAAAACAACCTCCTTTCATGAAAACAAGCCACAGAACAGCCCCGATCCGATCCCGATCTACGCAAAAACGCGTTCCATTCAAGACAAAAACGCGTTCCACGACCCGTGAATAATGCGTGACACATACGGATAAATGACGACGACGGACACACATCCTCCCCCATTGCAGTCACACATATCCTCAACTACGCCTCTATCGGTGAACCTCATATCCTACCAGCCATCAATAAACATGAAGTGACCCAAGAGGAAAACAGAGCCAAGATATTCAACGCCCTCAACACCATCCAGCAGGCATCAGCAGAAACCACAGGAATCACCGGAAACCTAGCACTAGAAAACAGTGACCGCGTTCAAGCCTACTACGGAAGTTACAGCTACCAGATGATGAGCGACCCAACCTCAGTACAGGTGGTAACCTACAACCCCCACAACCAGAGAGATAACTGGAGCCCCGACGCAAACCCCCCGGGATAAGACTAACTGAATAAACCGGTTGGGTACTTGGCCTTCTCCCCAAGCCACTCCTCGATCCTGAGCAACTGGTTATACTTGGCTGTCCTCTCTCCCCTCGCAGGTGCACCTGTCTTGATCTGTCCACACTTTATGCCAACGCTCAGGTCAGCCACGAAGGGGTCCTCAGTCTCACCGCTCCTGTGACTCGCCATCACCGTGTAGCTGTTCTCCATGGCCATCCTTGCAGCTTCCAGCGCCTCCGTCAGGCTCCCAATCTGGTTCACCTTCCACAGCAACGCGTTACATGCACCCATCTCGATGCCCTTCATTAGGCGCTCAGGGTTAGTCACGAATAAGTCATCCCCCAGCACCTGAATAGGCAACGCCTCAGTCACCTCCACGAAGCCCAAGTAGTCCTCCTCCTCGATGGGGTCCTCGATGCTCGTGATCGGGTACTTATCCACAAGCTCCCGGTAAACATCAATTAATTCACCAGTCAAGATGAATTCACCCTTGTAACTATACTGATCATGCTTGTAGAAGCTGCTTGCAGCGACATCCATTGCCAGCTTGGTCTCCTTGTCATACCCCAGCTCCTCAGCCGAGGCTACGATTGCGTCAAGCGCCTCCTCAGGCGACCTCATAGGAGGACTGAAACCCCCCTCATCCCCCACATTAATCGCGTTCTTGCCATAATCCTTCAAAAGCCTGGCTTTGAGGGTCTGATATATCTCGCTGCCCATCATCACAGCCTCCCTGAAGCTTCCAGCGCCCGTAGGCGCGATCATAAACTCCTGGAAATCCAGCTGGTTCCCGGCGTGCTGACCGCCGTTAATCACGTTAAAGAAAGGCACCGGCAGCAACGAGGCGTCACGGTCAATATACTCATACAGCTTCAAGCCCTGACCGGACGCAGCTGCCTTCGCGCAGGCAATACTCACCCCCAGAATAGCGTTCCCTCCAAGCCTACCCTTGTTCCCTGTGCCATCCAAATCTATCATGAGCTTGTCAAGACCAGCCTGCTCTCTGACATCCACGCCGAGGAGCTTGGGCTCCAGCTCCTCCTTCACCGCCTTAACAGCATTCAAAACACCTTTACCGTGGAACCGTGTGCCGCCGTCACGGAGTTCTACAGCCTCGTAGATGCCTGTGGACGCGCCGCTGGGAACAGCGGCTCTACCGAAATAACCGTCCTTGGTGGTGACCTCCACCTCGATCGTCGGGTTACCCCTGCTGTCGAGAATCTCACGTGCCTTTATCCCGCTAATGGAGTACGCCATATCTCATCTGGCATGAAGACCCCTGATAGGGAAAAAAGTGTATCTACTATCTCAGAGCGGCCTCGATGTGCTCCACCAAGTCACCCTCGGTGAAAGGCCAACCCACCAACTTGATCTCGTCATCGATAGCGATCGTCGGGACCGCCCTCACCATCATGCTCATACCCCTCTCGATGCCCTCATCCGTGTAAGTGTCCACATCCACCACCTCAACATCCGGGTACCTAGAAGCAACACGGCTCACCAACTCCCTGACCTGAGAACAGTAAGGACACACAGGAGACAGGAAAACCTCAAGCTTCACCATACCATCACTTCAGAGACTTCACGTACTTCATGGCCGACAACGCAGCCGTCGCACCCATACCGGTAGCTGTGACTATCTGCATCCCCTTGCAGCTACAGTCACCAGCAGCGTAGACACCGGGAAGGTTAGTCATCTGACCCTGATCCACCAAGATACATCCTCCACCGTCGGTCTCGACGCCTGCATCCTTGAGAATACCGCTCGTGGAGACGTGCTCCAAGATGATGAAAACACCGCTCACGCTGAGCTTATCACGTCCACCATCCAGCTCAATATACTCCACAAAGTCCTGGCCACCGATGACCTTGATGTCCCCACCTTCAACGATCTCTATCTTCGGGTTCTCCTTAACGCGCGCCAGCTCAGGGAAATCCTCACTGAACCCCTTCTTCCCCGGGATAGAATACACCTTCTCAGCGGTCTCGGCTAGAAGCTCAGCGTCATGCACCGCATCCTGACCGCCGCCGAAGACAGTCACAGTCTTATCCCTGAAGAAAGGACCGTCACAGACAGCGCAGTAAGAGACGCCCCTGCCCTTGAACTCGTTCTCACCGGGGACACTCAGCTGCTTCCTGCTTACACCAGAAGCGATAATCAAGCTCTTAGCCTGATGGAACCCCTGCCTTGTGGTAACCATCTTAAGGTCACCGAAGTCACTGAACTCTACAACAGTCTCGTACTTGACCTCGGCGCCGAACTTCTCCGTCTGGGCGATGAACTTCTCCATGAGGTCCGGTCCACTGATACCCTCAGGGAAACCAGGGTAGTTCTCCACCCAGTGCGCTGTAAGCGCCTTGCCTCCCAGCTTCTTTCCTTCAAGAAGCAGAGTCTTCATGTTGTGGCGTGAAGCGTAGAGAGCAGCGGTGAGTCCCGCAGGTCCACCCCCCACGATAATAACGTCATAAATCTCCTCAGACATTTCGCTGTATCGTTAAGCTACAAAGGGGTTAATAAAAAAGGTGGCGAATTAGTCCCGGTACTCTTTTGCTATCTGCGCCAACTCGTTCAGCTTCACCTGCACAAAATAGTTTATTGTGCCTTCCGGGTAGGACCCGTCCTCGTGAAGCTCCCCTGCGGGAACCCCGGTGAGAACCTCGATGCCCTCATCGATGGTCTTTACAGGGTAGATGTGGAACTTGCCTTCCTTGATGGCCTCCACGACCGCCTCCTTGAGCATCAGGTTCTTCACGTTGCTCTCAGGGATGACCACGCCGTGACTACCATCCAGGCCCCTATACTTGCAGAGCTCGTAGAAGCCCTCGATCTTTTGGTTCACACCGCCGATAGCCTGAACATCACCCTTCTGGTTCACTGAACCTGTTACGGCGAAGCTCTGCTTGATGGGTACTCCCGAAAGGGCGCTGAGCATCGTATAAGTCTCGGTGCTGCTGGCGCTGTCACCGTCGACGCCGCTATAGTTCTGCTCGAACGTGAGCCTCGCTGATACGCTGAGGGGATGCTTCTTGGCGTACCGGTTAGTCAGGAAACCTGTGAGTATGTGAACACCCTTAGTGTGGGTAGGGCCTCCCATGTTCGCCTGACGCTCAATATCGATGATACCTTCCTTACCAACGCCGATACTAGCAGTGATCCTGCTAGGCTTACCGAACATATAGTCACCGATACCCATGACGGCCAAGCCGTTGATCATTCCAACCTTGTCTCCGTCGGTGTCGACAAGGATGCTACCGCGCTCGATCATCTCCTCCAGCTTAGACTCGATGAGGTTACTCCTGTAGACTTTAGCCTCCACTGCCTCCCTCACATGGTCCTTAGAGATGAACTCTTTTCCATCCTTTAAGGCGTAATAATTGGCCTCACGGATAATGTCACTGACCTCCTGGAACTGGGTGGTGAGCTTGGCCTGATCAGACGCTAACCTGCTGCTGTACTCGACGATAGCCGCGATACCAGTAGAGTCCAAATGGTTAAGCCCCTCCTTTTTACAGAGACTGCACATGAACTTGGCGTACTGCATGGTGTTCTCATCGTTACGTTCCATCGTTGTATCGAATTCGACCTTTACCTTGAAGATCTTCTTGAACTCAGGGTCCGCCTGGAAAAGAGCGTAATACAAGCGACTGTCACCGACCAGTATCACCTTGGAATCAAAAGGTATGGGCTCAGGACGTAGACTCCGTGTGCTAATGTAACCCATCCTCTGGGCCAGATCCTCTATCTCCAGCTTCTGGTTGACAATGGTTCTCTTCAACATCTCGTAGCTTCCAGGATTCCTTGCCAAGTCCTCGACCGGGATCACCAAGAACCCGCCGTTTGCCTGGTGAGCGCTACCGCCCCTGATCATGGTAAAGTTTGTTACCAATGCACCGAACCTAGCCTCCTTCTCAGTCGCACCGAAGAGACGGACATGACTTGAGTTCTGCTCCATGATAACTGGGGCGCCATCCAACTTCCCGTTATCTACTATGAGGTTGACTTTGTACCGTTCAGTGGGATCAGGCCGTGGGCCAGACATAAAGGAAAACGGTCCCTCAGGCTCCTTCTTCACCCCGATTATGGCTAAAAGGTTCTGCAGAATATCTTTCCTGATCGCCTCGATGAAGCCACGACACTCCATGATTTCACCGTACTTATCCTTCAGTGCCTGAAGTAGGGGGTCCATCGCGTAGCTGGCCACCTCTTTATTGAACTCCTCAACAGCGGCCTCGGCGTCCTTATCCACGTCCCTGAACTGACGGATTGCACTCCGAAGCTTGTCTTGAAGCTGCTTCCTTCTTCCTTGAATCTCGTTCTGGACATTCTGAGGCAGGATACTGAACTGCTGCTCGTTGATGAGCTGCCCGTTGATGACAGGAATAATGAGCATTCCTATCTGGCTTTTCTGAAGCACGAACCCAGCCTCCATGGCCTTCTGGTTAAGCTCCTTCATTAGCTCCGCTTTCTTGTCCTCAAACTGTTTCAACGTCTCCTCGCGCCGTGTAGCGTAGTCATCACTCTCAAAGGCAGAGACAAGCATCTTCCTCATGTCCTCCACGAACTTGGCTATATCGTCCCTGAACTCAGCTCCCTTCCCTGGTGGTAGCTTCAACGCGTTGGGCTTCTGGGCGTCCTCAAAGTTGTAGACGTAGCACCAATCAGATGGGATGGGCATGTTCTTGGCTCGTTCCTCCAGGAACATCATTATCGCAGTCTTTTTCCCTGTTCCTGGCATCCCAGCCACGTAGATGTTGAAGCCTTCCTCCTTTATGTCCAGACCGAACTGGAGGGCCTTGACGGCTCGGTCTTGGCCTATGATCTCGATGAGGGGCTCAAGATCAAGTGTGCTCTCACAGGAGATGAACTCCTTTGGGCATGTCTTTCTTGCATCTGTGTAAGGTAACTCTTGGATCATTACTATCACTTGGAATATTCTCTTTAACCAAAATAAAGGACTCTATATAAACGTCTATCACTCGAGAAAATCAATAAAAATACGTTATTAGGCACGGAAAATACCTAGTTTGAGATTTATGTCATGTAATTTTATGGTTCGATCTTTGCCAGTAACTCCTTCCATCTTAATCCATCATTGATCTTCAACGTGTAGTCGTCCAGTTTCTCTGCTAACCCGAACCACCAGCCCTTGTACTTGAACTTAGCTGCAAGCACCGCGTAGGGTCTAGGATAAAGACTGAACATCTGCAGGAACTCGTGGAGCTTAGATACCTGATCACGTTTGTAGTAGGCGTACCGTACCTGGGACTTTACCTCTATGGCCAGCAATGTTTTTCCTTTTATCGCGAAGACATCAGGTAAAGGCTCTCTGCTGGGGGCGCTGACTGGAATCCTGATGGCATAGTACCCCTCGTCCCTGAACATATGGACGACCTCCCTCTCAGCGTCGTAGCCACGCTTCTTCATGGCTCGCACCTCCCTAGCAGTGAGCATCCGAGTGTAACGTGGACGCGGAGGCTTCTTCTTGGGGGAGGCTATGTCACGTAGCGACATCTTTACTCCTCTTCAGGCTCCTCTGGTATCTTAAGTGAACCAGACTCTAGCGGTTCCAGTGCTAGCTTCATGAGGTCCTTCATCCAGTCACTGAACTTGTTGGCGTTGGCGTACTTTTGGTACATGCGCTTGTGAGGAACCTTCGTGATCAGTCTCAGGTCCACCATCTTATTGACATAGAACTTCGCGGAACTCCTGCTGATGTCACAGACTCTAGCTAGGTCACCGCTGGTGAAGTCTCTTTCAAGCTCATTATACCCAACAATGATGCGAGATGGAAGCGGCAACGCCTTACCAAGTACCTCTAACAGCGACTCTTCTCGTGACAAAACTGAACCTCGGGCTACCTACGACAACTTACCCAGTTATGAAATAAAAATTAGACCCAGAAAAAAGGGAAGAACAGAGAGCTAGTAGTCACCTGTAGGGACTGGCACGACCTTCTTGCCCATCTCCTTGATGCCCTCATCGGCGATCTTCCTTTTCAGGTTCCAAGCGGATACGCTAGGCAAACCCCAGAGATTGATGAAGCCGATGGCGTCACCCTGATCATAATGGGTGTTGATATCGAAGCTGGCCAAGTTATAGTCGTAGAGACTGAACGGCGACTCCCGCGACACAGGCTTGGCGGTTCCCTTATGGAGCTTCATCGTGACCACGCCGGTCACGTTCTTCTGAGTACTGTTGATATACGCATCTAGGTCCTCCTTGTAGGGATCAATCCATAGACCCTGATAGACAGCGGTAGCCCACTTGTGGTCGATCTCGTACTTCAGGAGCTTCTGGTGACGTGTAAGCACCATTTTCTCCAAGTCAAGGTGAGCATTTATGATGGTCTCTGATGCAGGGACCTCATATGTCTCACGTGTCTTGAGTCCGACAATACGGTCCTCCATGTGCTCGATCCTGCCAATACCGTGTTTTCCAGCGAGGTCCCTCACCTTCATGATGAGTTCATGTGGATTATAGTTCACACCGTCTAGGCTTACGGGTACTCCCGCCTCGAACCCTATCTTGATATACTTGGCCTCGTCGGGTGTGTTCATGATGTCTGCGGTCCAGTCCCAGATATCGTCAGGGACAGGGATATCAGGATGTTCAAGTATTCCTCCTTCTATGCTTCTTCCCCACAGGTTCTCATCGATACTGTAAGGGCTGTCCGCTGTCACGGGAATTGGTATGTCATGCTTTTTAGACCATTCAATCTGTCCAGCCCTATCGAACTTCCACTCCCTTACTGGGGCAATGATCTTTAGCTTCGGGTTTAACGCCTTGATAGTGAGATCAAATCTTACCTGGTCGTTTCCCTTCCCGGTGCACCCATGGGCAACAGCCTGGGCGTCCTCCATCTCCGCTACCTCTACAAGCTTCTTAGCGATGAGGGGTCTGCTGATGCTGCTGCTCACAGGATAAGTTCCCATGTATAGAGCGTTTGCCTTGATGGCTGGGAAGATGTATTCCTTTGCGAACTCCTCCTTGGCATCAAAGCCGTAATGATTGATGGCTCCGAGTTTCCATGCCTTTTCCTCGATTCCTTTCAACTCTTTATCCTGTCCCACATCCAGATTGCATGTGATTACATCCATCCCGTACTCCATTTGGAGCCACTTCACCATCATGGATGTGTCCAAGCCACCTGAGTAAGCTAGAATAACCTTGTCCTTTGGCATTGCATATTTACTCCTATTACGATACTCTGTTCAACTCTGAGGCAACGATTTATATTTTGTGACATAAGTGTAACAAATATGACAGATGATACAACAGATAGAACAAAAAGCGTCGCGCAGCAAGTAAGAGAGGCAATCCAGATGAGACCGAGCCTCCTCGACGCGTTAAACATGAAGATAGTCAACTATAGCGCCCTAGCCAGAATGCTCCAAGATGAACTCGGAGAAGGCAGCACAGAGGCCGTGAAGGCAGCCATCATCCGTGTCGCAGATGAGATCTCCAACGATAGGGGTCTCAGGGAGGAAGCAGTGCAGAGCATACTCAAGGAGTCCAAAGTAAGGCTACAGGACAAGATCGCGGTAGTAATCTCCTCCATCAGGCTAGAAATCGAGCACATAGTACAGGCTCAGCTCACAGACCAATACGTGTACATTGTTGATCAGACCACCCTCAAGGACCAGCTGCCGGAGCAGGTCAAGGTGGAGATGAACCTTGTGGCGCTGATTCTGCTCAGCCCCCCGATAGTGGAGAACACCCCGGGATTCGTTGCATTCATTACACAATTATTGGCAAGTAGGAACCTGAACATCGTCGAGTTCATCAGCTGCAGTACCAACACAATCATAATTCTGGACTCAAAAGACGCGTTAAAGGCGTTCAGTTTGCTCCAAAATTACAGATAATAACCACAAAAAACTCTTTTTTAACGCAAACCTTTTAGAAGCAGGCACTCGATAAACTGTTGATAATGGCGGAAATTTGTCCCGTATGCGGACTCCCCAAAGACCTCTGCGTCTGCGAGGAAATGAGCAAGGAGCAGCAGCGGATCAGGATTCGTTTAGAGACACGTAAATGGGGAAAGAAATGGACCGTCATCGACGGCATCGATTCTAAAGGAGTGTCACTAGGCAAGATAGCCACAGAGCTAAAGAACAAGTGTGCTTGCGGCGGAACAGCGAAGAACGAGCAGGTTCTACTGATGGGCGACCACAGAAACGTGGTCCGTGAGTCCCTCATAAAGATGGGGTTCCCAGAAGAGAACATCGAGGTCCAGTAGTATTGCCCCTCTTCAAGGGCCTAAGAGACACACTCGAGAAAATAAAGCATAGTGGACCTAAACCCGTTTTCTGTCCCAACTGTAAGAGCCTCAAGATGAAGGTAAAGGAGAGCTTCGGTATACTTCCATCCAGGTACTCGTGCAGTGACTGTGGCTACGAGGGATCTCTAGTCCTTGAGCTAGAGCCGGAAGAAGAGTAGCTCTCGCTGAGTTTTTAACCCCCTTCTGTCTTTACATTATGATACACCCCGACTGAAGTGATGTAGATGACCGAGGACCTGGAGTACTTTAAGGAGAAATACCAGACCTTAGAGGACCTGCCAGGCGTTGGACCTGCGACAGTATCGAAGCTAAAGGAGATCGGTTTCAAGACTGTCGAGAGCCTAGGCACAGCAGCCGTGGCTGAGCTTGTGTCAGCCGGAATAGGCGAGGCCATGGCCGAGAAAGTCATCGAGGCCGCCCGAAAGAGCATGGCCATCACCTTCGTGAGGGGAGACGAGTTAGTAGAGCTTCGAAGTAACATCCGTAAGCTTACGACAGGGTGCTCAAGCCTCGACCAGCTGCTCGGCGGCGGTATCGAGACACAGAGCCTCACCGAGTTCTACGGCGAGTTTGGTTCAGGTAAAAGCCAGCTCTGTCACCAGCTCTGCGTCACGGTTCAACTTGGCGAGGCACAAGGCGGGCTCAATGGAAGCGTGTTATACATCGACACCGAGGCCACGTTCAGGCCGGAAAGGATGATGCAGATCGCTCCACGGTTCGGCGTCAAGCCGGAGGACGTACTTAAAGGCGTGGTGTACGCCGAAGCATACACGAGTAACCACCAAGTAGTGCTCTTGGAGAACGCCGACGAGGTCATCAAGGAAAACAACGTGAAGCTCATCATAATCGACAGCGTGATGAGCCACTTCAGGAGCGAGTACATTGGACGAGAGATGCTTGCCAGTCGGCAGCAGAACCTGAACAAGCACCTACATAAACTAACGCGGCTGAGCCGTGCCTTCAACACCGCTACAGTCATCACGAACCAAGTCATGGCGAGCCCTGACGCCTTCTTCAGCAAGGCGGTGACGCCCACGGGGGGTCACATACTGGCCCACACGAGTCACAACCGTATATTCCTGCGTAAGGGCAGGAACAACGTAAGGATCGCCAAGTTGACGGCGAGCCCCTCCCTGCCGGAGGGAGAGGCACCTATGAGGATCACAGAGAGAGGAATAGAGAGTGACGAAGACTTCTAACCCGACGAGAGGACTATCAGTAACAGGAAAGACCCGGGAAGCAGTGGCAGCTTTTCTGAAAAACATGCAAGAGAGAAGGTTCAGCGACGCGGAGCGAGCCCTCAAAGAGGTGAAGAACAAAAAGTTCACCAACGAGGAGTACAAGGCGGGCTACGTCAACGCTCTTGACGGTCTTCTTCTTTCGGTGAGATCAGGCGACGAAAGGGATTTTTGCAACAAGGTGGCTTTCACGAGTGAAAACTCAAAGAACTATAGAGCTGAGTTCAAGGAGTTCTCAGCTAAGCCGATACGCACGAGTTTTGATAGAGGATACTTCGCTGCTTGGCAGGACCTGATGCAGTATAAGTATAACTTAGAAAAGTAAGCTAAGAACGTTTAGCGTGTTAAACAGGGTCCATGTCAACATCCAGAGGAACAGGAAGGCACCCATGCCTATTCTTATGGTTCTGTTTCTATCTGTCTTCATTATTATGGCGAGACCCTCGCTGAGGGCTACATAGAGGGATATACCCGCCATGAGAGTGATGTGCTCTTGGAGTAACATGACTTTGTTGAGGTACACGCATAAGGCGCCCGTGATTATGGCGCCTACAGCCTTTATCCGGTATACCTGTTCACTTGTTTTCAATGAAATTTCTTCCTGTGGGTTCAACTCTTAATGATGTCATCCTCTATTTAGGGTTAGCTGATGTACCCCAGTCGCTTCTCCTCGGGGATGATTATGTCATCCTCGTCCTGGTAAATGTCGAGACGCTTCTTGATGGACGCATCAATCTTCTCGGCCCTTATCCTGAGCTGCTCGGTGTCGATATCCAGAGTTAGGAGATGGCTGAGGACTTCAAGCACCGCTTTCGATGAGAGGTGTTGAGGCACATTCGCGTAGGTAATGTCGCCCATGAGGCAGACGCCTTTGATTCCCTTTAACTGTGCGATGCCAATGATTACGCCGTTGAGTCCGTTCACTGCTCCCTCAGTGTCCAGCAGCTTCACTCCGGCCTCCTCCAGGGAGGTCCTCAACGAGTCATCAGTGTAGACTCCGTAGACCTGTGGCTCCTCATAGAAGTCGTTGGGGAATGCGGCCATGGAGTAGACCTGTTTGACGTTGTACTTCACCGCGATGTCAGCTATGCCTTCAGCCAGTCTGAGTGACTCCTCGGGTATGGAGGGCTGGGCGTCTCCTACACATATGATGAGGTCGTACTCCTCGGATGCGTAGAGCTTGTGCTTGATTGGCGCGAGGTCCGCTTTTCCTTCCTCGTCGTAGATCAATACGTTATGATAGTACATTATCTCTGCGAAGAGTGTGGCCTTGAGTCTTCTGCGTAGATAGTCTGCGCTTATTTTGGCCAGGTACCCCATCCCGGGCCACGCAGCGATCATTGTTGGTTCTTTGAGCTTTGGCTTTGCGAGGTATTTGACATCCATGAGTTTCAGCATTACGTAAAAAGCAGTTGCATTAAACCTTTCGTTTACTTAATCTTGTTTTGTTGATTCTAGTTTCGTCACGATGAATTTTGGCTGCAAAACATGCTTTTTGGATTCGTGTTAAGAGTATTAAAAGGGGTTACCTCGGTTTTACCATGCAGGGTTAAATTCATGGATGTCGCAAAAAGCTGCAACATTCTTAACAAGATGGGACAAATTAGGTATAAGGGCGTCACATGAAGCCCGCGCTAAATGCGTTCTTCATGCAACAGAACCATATTATAACGTTTAGAGGAAATGGGTGTCTGTAGCGGGGTCTCACCCCGGGGGGGATGGGTCAATACCCAGCTTGCAACCCACTAGCGGCTAAAGGTTATGACTCAACGTTTGGGTTTGCCTGAACGCGGCCTTACGCATGCGATGCACAAGCGATGGACTGGGTCCCACGGGATAAGGTCCGGCAGGTGCCTGGGCTGTCCACACGGGAATATTTCCCCGCTACACTACATATCGTTCAATGGTAGATGATACTATTAATGGCTAGAGTTAGGGAATGGACAGACGAGGAGGTGCACCGACTGACCGAGCTTTACACCTCCAATAAAACATTTGATGAGATAATTTTGGAGTTTCCATCTCGGTCCAGCAACGCGATAAGACTAAAAGCATCCAGGCTCGGATTAAAGAGACCTAACCTTTTACTTAGCCTTATTCAGACGAAGAAAGTAAGGTTCCAGTCAAATGGAATCGACGCGGCTAAAGGGTTTTTAATCAAATGTAATGACTGCGGCTCATGGATTCAGACAGATGACCTGAACCTTGGAGCGTATCAGATCATCCGCTGCAGTGAATGTGGCTCAATCTACGAGGTTCTTGCTGATTCATAGTTCCCTCATGGACGCGGGTTCATGGGGTTTTTATATCATTCTCTACAAGTTCATTTGAGTGTGTCAGATGAGCCTCGAGATAACAGCGAAGATGCAGGTACGAGAGGCTATGTCAAGCCCCGTGATAGCTGTTCACGAGAACGCTGACGTGGTTGACGTGGCCAAGCTGATGAGCCTGCAAAGAGTCGGCGCCATCATCATCAACAACAATGAAGACAAGCCAATAGGGATAGTAACTGAACGAGACATCGTTACACGCGTGGTTGCAGAGGGTAAGAACCCGGATAAGTTGTCTGTGAAAGATGTTATGACCTCCCCTCTTAGGACGGTGGAGCCTGAGATGAACCTCATGGAAGCCATGACGCTCATGGATAAGCTGAACATCAGACGCCTTGGGGTTACTTACAAGGGAGGCCTTGTGGGCGTCGTCAGTGACAGGAACATTATCCGACTTGTGCCTACTATCGTGGAGATTGTGAAGGAAAGAAGAGAGATCAACAACACTGGCGGCGTTGGGGGCCCATCTATCGTGGGTTACTGTGAACAATGCGAGGTCTACTCCAATAACCTCAGGGTAATTGATGGGGAGTTCCTCTGCGAAGACTGCAGGTTAGAGGCATAAACCCATTACCCTCGTCTCTCATTCTATAACTGTATGGGACATCGTTTTCTTATCGACGGCATGTTAGGTTCTCTCACAAGGTGGCTCAGGATAGCAGGCTATGACTCCGAATACAGGCGAGGCACAGAAGACGACCTGCTTATGGAGGAAGCGCGAAGAACAAACCGGGTTCTTCTGACCAGGGACCGAGTGTTAGCCGCGAGGGCTAAGAAACACGGTGCAGAAGTGGTGTTAATCGAAGCTGAGAGTGACAAGGAACAGCTGGCTGAGGTAGCGTCGAAGCTAGGTCTAGCTCTAACTACGTCCTCTAGCAGGTGCTCCAAGTGCAACGGCGAGCTAAAGATCGCGTTGAAGGAGGAGGTCAAGGATAAGGTGCCGAAAGCATCCTTCGATGCGTTCCATGAGTTCTGGGTATGCCTCAGCTGTGGCTCAGTCTTCTGGATGGGTAGCCACTGGGCTCAGATAGAGGCCACCATTAATGAGGCGTCTAAAGCCGGCAAGACGCCAAGTTTTTATAAGAAATAGATTCCAACGTTGATAGATCAGGGGTCATTGACGTATTCACATTATCTCAGTCTGAGGGCGAGTACCTTGTAAAACTGGCTCGGGTCATTATTGAAGCCGAGCTAAGTTTAGGTGAAAAGCCGGATACCGGCGACGCCCCCCCTGTGACTGGTGAGAAATGCGGTGTCTTCGTCACACTCAATAAGATTACTGGAACAGAGACTGAGCTTAGGGGCTGCATAGGGTTCCCGTACCCTTACAAGGATCTTTTGACTGCCGTGAAAGAGTCAGCGCGCAGCGCAGCTTTCAGTGATCCAAGGTTCTCCCCTGTAACCGAGGCGGAGATGCCCAGTATTCTGGTCGAGGTGAGTGTATTAACGCCCCCAGAGACGGTGAAAGTGAGCGACCCGCAGCAATACCCGGGCGAGATAAAGGTAGGACAAGACGGCCTAATAATAAGCAAGGGTTTAAGTCGTGGACTATTACTTCCACAGGTAGCCGTAGACTGGGGGTGGGACGCAGATGAGTTTCTCACACAGTGCTGCTTCAAGGCTGGGCTATCACCTGACTCTTGGCTTCTGGAAGGCACTGAGGTTCAAAAGTTTCAGGCAATAATCTACGCCGAGGAGTCTCCAAGCGGAAAGATCAAAAGACATGAGTTAACTTAGTGGATGGGTAAATATCGGTGGACGGTTTCGAGGGTTCAAGGATATACTTCAGCCCATGCGGCATCGGCCTAGGTCACGCAAGCAGGACTGTCCCTATCGCAGAAGAGGTTGTTAGACAGGGCGGAGAGGTCCTGTTCAGCACTTACTTGGAGAGCGTAGATTATGTACGCAAGTTCGGGTTACCGGTAATAGCTGCGCCTCCCATCCAGATGGAGAACGATCCCTCAGGCAGCATTAACATCAGGTCCACTACTTTCTCGTCTCTATGGAAACTTGTTCCTGCCTTCATGGAGCAGCTGAGGTTCGAGATACATAACATGATGGCGTTCAAGCCAGACATTGTTTTCAGTGATACAAGGGTCAGCAGTATCTACGCTGCGCATTTCCTGAGGATTCCAGTTGTTTTATTGTTGAACCAGTTTCTCCCTAGGATACCAAGGGAGGAAGATACCAACTTTTTCAGGTTTTTTGACGGCTTCGTGTTGACGGTGCTGGGAAGAAGCTGGGCTCTGAGCGATGTGCTTGTTATCCCGGATTTCCCTGAACCATACACCATCAGTCTTGACAGTCTCAGGATTCCCCGAAGAGTAGGAGCAAGAGTTAAGCTAGTGGGCTCTATTATGCCGGAGAAACCCCAAGATAATCAGAGGACCCATGAGATTCGGGAGAGTCTCGGGGTCGAGGAGAATCAATACCTCATTTACGCTGGGATAAGTGGGCCTAGGGCTGAGAAGACGCCTTTGATAAGGATACTTGAACCCATCTTCAAGAGATTCCCTGAAAAGTACAAGATGGTCATGTCGCTTGGCATACCTAACGGCGGAACCGAGGCCATCCATGATGGAAACCTTACCAAGATTCCTTGGATCGAGAACAGGTACGAGTACCTGAACGCCTGCGATCTTGTGATAAGTAGAGGCGGTCACGAGACAATAATGCAGAGCATCGCGTACCAGAGACCCATGATCATCATCCCTGTGCCTAAACATCCCGAGCAATACGGCAACGCGAGGCGTGCTATGGAGATGGGAGTCGCGAGGGCGATGCACCAGAAAGACGTGAACAGGGGTTCACTTGTGGCCATGATCGATAAGATGCTGGATAGCGGGAAGTATAGAGATAAGCTTAGAGAGATCAACTCCAAAGAGGCCCTCGGCGACGGTCTTGAAGGCACATTAGATACTATTCTGCAGTTACTGCATCGATGAGGGTTAGCCACGATCCTCTTCCGTATCGAGGAATATTAGAGTACAGATTAAGCCATGGCCCAGCAGCACGAGTGTGTAGATCACGTACCTGACGTACGGCGCGAACACTGAGGAAACCAAGAAGTAGAATAACGCAAGGTACTGCCAGAAGTTTTTACTCATTACTGTGGTTTCAGCATGGTAGCTGAGTTAATGAGATTTATGAAACAGGAATAGATAGCACTACTAATCTTTGCGAAATTCAGATGAGAACTCATTGAATACCGTTAAATGCCTATAGAGAAGCGATATTTGGCATGGATTACCATTACGCAAAGAAACGGGACCCAAAAGTAAACGAGTACTTCGACAAGGAGGTGATGGACGCCTTCATCGACTGGAACAACAAGGCCATGGCGCCGGGCAAGCTTGACAAGAAGACCAAGGAACTCTTCGCCGTCGCCTGCACATACATGACCAGATGCCCTTACTGCATCGAGGGACACGCCAAGGCAGCCATCAAGGCAGGCGCAACCAAGGAGGAGCTAGCCGAGGTAATACAGATCGCCATGGCGTTAGCAGCCGGAGCAAGGGTCGCTCATAGAAACTTCGCTCTAGATGTTTAGGTATCCTTTCTCTTCTTTTATTTTAGATTATTATTGAGAGTAGCTGCGCGAATATCATTCCAGTCAGTAAGCCTGTCGAGACCATGTGTTTATTGTCTAATGTGCAGTACTCGTGCGCTATCGGTATGAGTTCATCGATGGTGATATAGGTCATCACGCCGGAAGCGAAGCCTAGGGCCCAACCCACTATGGATGTGCTGCCTCCAAACGCCATGAAGAAGCCTACGCCTATGATTGCACCCACAGGCTCCATGAGCCCGGAGACGGTGGCTAATCCAACGGCTCTCCACTTGTTTACACCTGACTGGATGAGTGGCATCACTGTCGCTATTCCCTCTGGAATGTTATGGAAGCAGATCATTATGGCTACGAGGATTCCAAGGCGGGGGAGGTGACTGTACCCTGCGCTAACAACTATTCCCTCGGGGAGGTTGTGCAGGCTCATGCCGATGGCTATTACGATGCCGCTGTTGAAGAGCCTCCTGTCCTTTACGTCCCGCTCCCATTCTCCGAACTCGATGTGGGGAAGCGTGAGGTCTATGAGCATCATGAAAAATGTGCCAATGGCGAAGGCGAACACAGCTTTTATGGGAGTGATGTTTGTGAGGGCCTGAGAGTACAACTGCAGGAAAGAGACTATGAGCATGACTCCGCCCGCGAAACCCATGAGGAAACCAATAACTCGTTCCTCGATCTTGCCGAATAAGAGTACGATGAGCCCGCCGATACCGGTGGATGATCCTGCGAGTAGACTTAGAAGTATAGGGGTTACGATATCCATTTTTTAATCCAGCCTAATAGGCAGATGGGTGCATGCTTAAAGAGATTACTAGAGCTACTTGTCAGCCCAGTACTGCCTTGTCTTCATGTACTGTATCTTGGCTTTAAGCAGGTCTTTGTAGAACTCTTCCTCGCTCCTATGCATCCGGCTTAAAACCTGATATGAAGTAACGGGGCCTACACCATGCACCATCAACGCCTCAACCGCTTTCCTACCGTAACTGAGGATCATATCCGCCGTCTTTCTACCATGAACAAGCTGGTCCATGTCATCACCGAAGAGTTCTTCTCCTTCCTTCCATCGTCTGAGTAATCCTTGGAAATATTCGGGGCTTTGGTGACGCCTCATCATGGCTAAGAGTCCTGAGCTGCAGTTCTCACACTGTGGGTTCTGGTCCATCTCCCGTATTCTGATTCTCTGGTGCCATTCACCGCAGTTGACGCAGGCCAAGTTTACGCTGCGACTTTCAATGCTTTCCTTCATGTACTTGAGTTGGTCCGTTATGGTGGCGTCTGTGGCCATCAACTCCTCGACGTCAGCGTACTTTTCCAGTATGTGACGAGCGAGAACGCTGGGGTCGGAGACCTTTTTCACTGTGACGTTCACTGAGCCATCCCGGATGCCCTGGATTAACTCCTTGACTCCACCCAGATCCAGCTTCTCCTGATACGCCTCACGGATAGTCTCCTTGTAGATGGGTGTATCCTTGAACCTGTAGTACAGGTTCTCGATGCGGTCTGGGCCCATGATCTTGCCCCTCGGCAGGACACCGAACCGCTCCGCGATGAACTTCATCATGTAACCGAAGGGAAAACGGGCTTCCATGAACTCCAAGAGCAGCCTGTCTGCCTCCGTATCATTCAGAGAGTCCATGATCCCCTGTATCTGGTCCATGTCATCCCGGTTGATCTTGTTGGGCATCTCTATGAGAATCCGGTAAGGATCGTTCCACCACGCGTAGATGAGGTCCTTCTCAGTGAGGGCGGCGTCAAGGATGGCGCCGAGGGTCCTGTTCATGTTCCCTCCGTGGCTGCTGTGGATGACGAGGTACCTGTCGTAAACCTCAAGGACCAACTCCTCGGGCGTAGGGACAGGTACACCTGACTTGAGGTGAAGGATAGTCTCATCCGCGACCTCTCTGAGGCTCTGCTCATCCGCCTCTAGGGACTCGGCTAGCTCAGCGACACCGCCAGAATCTACGGCTTCCCCTATCTTTTCTCGTAATCTTCCCGCTTCCTCGGCTACCTCTCTGCTAACGGGGATGAGTTCTCCGTCCCATCCAGGTAGCGCGCCAAGTGGGTCCGTGCTGGGGAGGGCATGGAGTACGCCTCGCTCCTCATCTATTTGGAGGATTCGCCATACTCTGCCTCGTAGAATGACGTTGAGACCAACTCTTGCTCGTAGGCTCCAGAACTCGTCTCCAACGGTTCCCACCATCTCGTCTGTGATGGCGTTGATGAAGGGGTACCTGCGTTCGTCGTTGATCATGCCTAGGTTCTCGTAGTAGTATCTTCTTCCTTTTCCCCTGTTTTTCAATGCTTCTCCCCTCCTTGTGATTAATCCTATCTGGTGCATGAACACGGTGAGTTCGTCAAGCTCATCCATCGTGTATTCTCTGTACGGGTAAGCTCGCCTCACCAAGCCGTGGAGTCGTTGGAGGCTTATACCGTTCTCGTTGCTCAGTGTCAACCCCACTATCTGGTGTGCCAGCACATCCAGTGGCTTCATGTGAACCACCGTTGGCTCCAAGTCCTTCCTTCTAGCCATCTCACTGGTGACCAGACTCTCCAGAGAGTCCTCCCCATAGGCTGGGATGGTTACTCCTCTGCTTAGACGACTGAGTTTATGACCGGCCCTGCCTACCCGCTGGATAAGGGCTGAGACCTGTCGTGGGCTAAGGTACTGGATGCATAGGTCTACTTCTCCCACGTCGATGCCCAGCTGGAGTGTGCTCGTGCACACGATGGCGTTGAGCTCCCCCTCCTTGAATTCGTCCTCTACTCGGTGCCTCTGTTCCCTGCTGAGGCTTCCATGGTGGACCTCAATGCCTTTCTCCAGTTGCTTGAGCTTGTACCCGAGGCTCTCGGCCTGCCCCCTGCCTTGAACGAAGATGAGAGTGCTGTTATGTTCCCTCACGAGTTTACGTATCCTGTTGAGCCTTGAAGCTGCCTTAGGTGAAGTATTCAGTTCGTCGCTGAGGTCAAAATCCTCATCGGTGGGCTTTGGAAACTCAACGTTGTAGACGTAGCTCTTGTCCACCTCTACCTCAACGGTCTTGACGTGATGTACCCCGCCTAGGAACCCTGCCACAGTCTCTGGGCTACCTACAGTGGCGCTGAGGCCTATCCTCTGGAACCCAGGCGCCACCTCCTCTAGGCGCTCCATGCCTAGAGTGAGTTGTGCGCCTCGTTTACTCGCTGCCAAGTCATGTATCTCGTCTATGATCAGCCATCTTACGGTCTTTAGGTGGGGGCCCATTCCCTTGGTGGGCAGTATCGCTTGGAGGGTCTCGGGAGTAGTGATGAGCATCTCAGGGGGCTTCCGTACCTGTTGCCTGCGTTCTTTCTGTGTGGTGTCACCGTGGCGTACCTGGACCTTGATGCCTAGGTGGTCTGCCCAGAACATCATCCGTCGATGTATGTCCCTGTTGAGGGCCCTGAGAGGCGTGATATAGATGATACTAATACCTCCCTCTGGTCGGTCCCTGAGGAACATGTCGAATACTGGTAGCAGCGCTGCCTCGGTCTTCCCGCTGGCAGTGGGCGCAACAAGAAGAATGTTGTCGCCTTCGAGAATGGGAGGAATAACCTTCATTTGAGGAGGCGTGGGCTCCGTTATACCCAGCTCCTCCAATCCCCTCTGGATTCTTACGTGTAGACAGGTGAAGACGCTGGGCTGCATAGAAAACCCATGACGGGGCGCGAATTAAACTCTACTCACTAGTATCTACGGCTAGTGAGGACCGCCACAAAGGCGTTCATCCTTGGAGTCGCCTTCGCCTTCACATACTCAGATAACGCTGAGAGAGCTGACGCTGAAGCTGGGAGAACTGAAAGACCTTCCTCCCTGTCAAGTAGCTGGCTGAACGCCTGCATCACCTCGTCCTGAACATAGGCAGCGTATCCTTGGGTCTCGTGAAGGGCGTCTAGGGCAGACTGACCGTCAAGGCTTCTCCAGCTTACCAAGGGCTCATTGATGGGAGTCTCGGTTATCTCACTTGGCTTGAGTTCAGTTATCTTTCGTTTCCCCGCGTTGAATGACTTGATTACCGGGTTACCGCCGCTTGTGCCGGCCGCCACCATCACAGGTACCCTGCTCGTTGTGCCTCGCCTATGCAGCTTCTTGAATCCATGGTGCACCCCCGCGAGGCATGTGCCGTTGCTCACGGGTACGCTTACGACGTCTGGTGCGTACTCCAAATAATCAACTATCTCCGAGGCGATACGGGCGTACGCATCCAAGCTTACACGGGTGTTATCTGGGATTCCTGGGTTTCCGTTGTACCATCCATTCTCCTCGACCTCCCGTGATGAAGTGTCTACTGCATCCTCGTAGGTTCCCTGTGTACGGTGGATGACGCCGCCTCTATGCAAAATCTCTTTGATCCGGGGCGCCTCATAACCCTCAGGAATATAGACATGTGGTGTGATCTCGAATAACTTGCTTAGATACACGATACTGGCACCGTAGTTTCCACAACTGGCCACCGCGATACTGCTATGACCTTCCTCGTATGCATGACTGAGGACCGCGTAGGCAGCCCTGTCCTTCATGGTGCCTGTGGGGTTACCTGCCTCAAACTTGAGGTATAGCCTCGATATGCCTAGGAACCGCTCCAGGTTCTTGGCGTGGTGGAACAATGTTCCCCCTATCCCGTGTTCCTTGAGTTCACTCTTGTTCATGAGCTACACCTCGATGAATGGTAGGAGACACATTGTGTTTATAGTTCACTGAGTATCTTTGCGGTTACCTCCGCTGCTACGGCGCATACAAGCGGGCATCCTTGGTCACTGTGTCCACCTGCGTCAAGGAAATCCTTGTACTGGATCGGGTTCGTGAGATCATAGCTCCTGCCGTAGATTCTTTCCTGTATATCTGTGCAGATGGTATTCTCCAGTGGTTCCTTGAACCCGAAGACCTCTTGGAGGCGATTCATGAAGGCTGTGCGTATCTCGTTGGCTGGCTTCATGGCGTCCCTGTAGGTCTGGGTGTCGCGGATGTCCTCTCGTCCCGCAACTAAGCCCAGCGCCATCAGGCCACCTAGGTACGCGCCGCAGGTCTCGCCTCTACGGGCTACTCCTCCGCTTAGGACGGTGGCGGCCTTGAATGATTCGTGGTCACCGATGCCTAGGTCTTCCTGAAGGGCAAGCAGAACACTCTGGCTACAGCCGCTGAATTTGTCGTATTCAAGGGCTTTCTTAGCTATTGGGTTCATCTAGTTCACCAAGTGGAGTTTTTTCTGTCTGCCTGACATGAACACGAGCTTTTCACCGGTCCACCAGGCATCCTGCTCCAGTGCCATGCGTACCTCTTGGTGGTCCCACTCGGGTACCTTGTGTTTGGCGTTTAGCTCGATAGCGTAGCAGGTGTCAGGGTGCAGTGGGTGGTCGCCTCGACCTAGAACCCCGTCTTGTTGATCCCAGAGCCCTATGGTAGGGCCAGCAGCGTGTCCATGGACCCCGAGGGGATGAGTGTAGATGCTTGGGGTGAGCCCCACCTTATTGGCGTTGTCTAGGGCAATCTTCAGTATCTCGTTGCCTGTGCGACCTGTCTTCATGGCTTCTGCATGAAAGTCCTGGAGCTGGTTGGCGGCGGTTAACGCGTCTTTGAGTCCCGCGGGGGCGTCGGTCTCACCATGTTTGAGGATATAGCAGTTTTGCTGTACATCTGTGGCGAGGCCCAAGTAATAGAACCCCACGTCGCAGTGGATTAGGTCTCCTCGCTTGATGAGTTTGCGTTTCTCTTTGGCGTCGTAGGTGTCTCCGTGGCCTTGTAGGTCAACGGTGGCTGGGAACCACATCTCTACCCCTAGGTCCAGCATCTTCTGGCGCATCCACCACTGTACATCGTTTGTGGTGGTGACTCCGGGGGTGATGACTTTACTGCTGAAGGCTTCCTGGATGATGGCGTGGGTTAACTCCACGAGCATGGGGTAGGTCTCCAGCTCTTCCTTGATCCGGGTCTCTAGCCATCTGACGCAGAGGGTCTCGGCTGGCACAATCCGGTCGCTGAGGGAGCCGAGTGCGTCTATGAGGAGCGTGTACTCGCCGTGGGTGAGACCGTCGCCGAACGCGTAGGTGTTGCTTACATTGATGCCTATGTTGTTGGGGTCTCGCTCCTTGATTATCCGAGTCAAGGCTTCGTATTGTTCTTCCTCGTCTGGGTTCCAGACTCCCTCATAAAAGTCGCCGAACCCATAACGATAGACCGCTAGTCGCTCCACCTTGTCTGGTTTCCGGTGGAAGAGTAGGATAGTTCTGCGCCTCGCGTAGAGGTTGGGCATGGGCAGCAGGCTCATGATGACGGGGTCCTCGTTGTACTCGCGGGCGATGACCAGCCACATCTCGATGCCTATCTCGTCCATGAGTTTGGGCAGTATGGTTTCCAGCCGGTTCTTGAGCCAACCGTTGTACACGGTCATCCGGTCACGGAGGGGTAATATCTTCTGCTTATAGGAGTCCACGCCGGGGTTCGTGTAATGTGGGAAAAGTTGATCACTCATATAACTACATTTGGTACTATTGATTAAATTTAACCATGGGACATTCAGCGAGGATATTCCTTATGAGTCTCTAAACCCTGATCCTTCATGGAACCAACTAGAATCAAACTCGTGTATTATTCACCCACCGGCACCTCTAAGAAGACCGTTGAAGCCATCGCCAAGGGAATAGGCGTAGACTATGATCACGTTGATCTGACCCGACCAGACGCGGCCACCATGAAGCACAGCATGTCCAGCACAGATCTCGCTGTTATTGCTGCCCCCGTCTATAGTGGACGCATCCCCCTCACGGCGGTGAACCGGATAAAGAACCTGAAAGCCGATGGCACACCCGCGGTCCTAGTGGCTGTCTACGGGAACAGGGCTTTCGAGGACGCCCTCATCGAGCTCAAGGACATCACTTCCGAGCTAGGTTTCAAAGCGGTCGCGGGAGCCGCGTTCATCGGTGAGCACAGCTTCGATGCATCAGGTACCCCCATCGCCACAGGTCGCCCAGATAAGATGGACCTTGAGAAGGCAAAAGAGTTCGGTGTCCAAGTCAAGGCGAAGCTCGCAGGACTCGTAGAGATACCGGAGCTGGAAGTGCCCGGTAACCGGCCCTATAGAAAGAGGGGAGGCGGTGACCCCAGGAGCCCAGAGACAGACCCAGACTCCTGTATTCTCTGTGGCATGTGCGCCCGGGTATGTCCCACCGCCGCCGTGACAGTCTCAGATATCGTTGAGACCGAGAAGGAGGATTGTACGGCTTGCACGGCGTGTGTTAAAAACTGCCCCACTGGTGCCAGACACTGGGAGCATGAAGGCATATTAAAGGTTGCAGCGTGGCTTCACGAGAATTATAGCGCTAGAAGAGAACCTGAGATCTTCCTATAAAAAAGTGAGGGTTTATTCCTCAGTTTTTTCTAGTTTCCAGACTGTGCCTTTCTTGCTGATGCAGTGGATCCTGTAGATGCTCTGGTCGTCGGCCTCCCATGATGGTTGTCCGTGGGCTACTTGGCTTATCCATGGCCGGGCGGGGTCCTGTATTCCCATGCATAGCCCTTTGATGTAATCCATTGGGTGCTCGTAGACGTAGGTGTCGCCTACGTTGTACTCGCATTTACCGGTTTTCTCGACGCATGTGATCCTTACTTTGGTTTTATAGAAGTTTTCAGTCATGATTCACAGTATTACATCAAAAAAACTTGTTTAATAGTCTTGGTAAAGACAAGTGAACCTGTAGTGAATACTACAGGTTGAACCTATAGTGAATACTACAGGTTGGTCTCGAAGCATCTGAAAATCCTTGCTTCTCCTCCATAATGGTGTACAAGATTTCGTACCGCGTGTGCCTCTTTCCGTTTTTCTGTCTGGTACACGCTGTACTGTATCAGGTTTCCTCCCTCTGAGGTGCTTATCCGTTTCAGGTTGACCCAGAAGTTGGGGTTAGGCTTGCTTCCGATGAAATCGTAGACAACGATCCACAGTCCCGCCTCGTCCTCGGTTTCTTCAAGAAAAATGCTTGCGACTGAACGGTTCACCATCTCAACCTGTAGTATTGACTATAGGTTGATGGAGCTCCCGTGAATCAGATACATGTGTAACAGTGACATGAACCCACGTGTGACACGTAAAATCGTTAGGCTACTCTGATTGATTATTATCATATTTAACGAGATTGCTGATAACAAGAGGCTGAGAAAAGGGGATTAGGCTCCCCAGACTCGTTTGAAGAGCTTGAGGAAGTTGAGACCCAGGATCTTTTTGATCTCTGGGTCGCTGTACCCGCGTGCTACGAGACCCATTGTGAAGTTGGGCATGTGCTCCATGAAGCCGTAGCCCCACGCCTTGTCGAAGGGGGTGAAGTAGTCTACGTCGATCCTGTCTGGGTTCTTGTAGATGAAGGCGGCTCGCATCACGGTGTTAGGGAACTCCAGGTCTGACCCGAACCCGGTGTGATCGATGCCTACGATGTCAACTGTCTCGTCTAGATGGTCCAGCAGGTCATCTGTGAGGCTGCTGGGGCCGGCTTTCTTGACGAAGAACGGTGTTACTCCGATTACTCCTCCTTTCTCGGCGCATGCCTGCATCATGTCGTCGGGCTTACCTCTCTGTTTACTGTACTCCACGAAGTTGCCCCAGAGGCTGGTGGTTCTGTTTGACCACTCTGCGTAGCCGCCTGGGTTCTCGGGTGCGCTGCGTCTTGGGATTATATGTGTGAAGCTGACTGGGTCCCGGCTTTGCTCGATGGCGTCCCAGCAGGTCTGGTCGCCTGTGTGGCTTAGATCGATGAGTATGCCGAGTTTGTTCATGCGTTCGACTACTGCTTCTCCGAACCAGCTTAGGCCGCTGTCTTTCTTTTCGCGGCACCCGTCGCCTACCTCGTTTTTCCAGTTGTAGGTGAGCTGCATGGCTCTTAGGCCGTGGTCATAGGCGACGTCGAGGAGATCTACGTTTCTTTCGAGGAACATGCTGTCTTGGGGTCCGTACATGATGCCGTGTTTGCCTTCTTTCTTGGCTTTCTCGATGTCTGAGGCTTTCCGGACTAGTAGGACTCTGTCCTGGTTTTTCTTGGCCCAGTGGTTGTGCTCGATTATCTCCTGGAGTGCTTCGGTGAATCTGCGCTGCATTCCTACTGTGAGGTTGCTTGCGGTGAGGCCGCCTTTGAGGACATCGTCGAGCCACATGTTCTCGGTGACATAATCGATGACAGATACGATGCTGCTGTCGATGACTATGCTTTCCTTGTGGAGGGCGAGGGCGTGCTCCTTCTCGTCTTTGCTTAAATCGAGGTAACTTCTACCCATAACAATCCCTGAAATCAACGTAGAAATAGTATAAAAAAGGGGTTACTTGCCCCAGACCTGTTTGAAGAGGGGCATCCAGTTGCCTCCGAGGACGCCTTTGGTCTCCTGGTCGCTGTAGCCTCGTGCTACGAGTCCTTTGGCGAGGTTTGGCATGTTCTCCAGCCACCCGTAGCCCCAGGTTTTGTCCATGGGGGTGTGGTAGTCATTGTCGATGCGGTCTGGGTGTTTCCAGATGTAGGCGGCGCGTGTGACGCCGTTCCTGAAGTCTAGGTCGCTGCCGAATGCTACTTTGTCTGCGCCGACCAGATCAACTGTGTAGTCTATCTGGTCCATGAGGTCATCGGTCAGGGTGGAGTCTCCTGCTTTCTTGGCGAAGAAGGGTGTGACGCCTACTATTCCTCCTCTCTCTGTGCAGGCTTTGAGGGCTTGGTCTGTTCTGCCTCGTTGGACTGCGAACTTGATGAATCGTTCTCCTCCTGCCCACTGTGCGTATGGGCTCAGGTCTCTTGGGGTGGATTCTCTTGGGCAGACGTGGGTGAAGCTGACGGGGTCTCGGCTGTGCTCGATGGTCTCCATGGTGGACAGGTCGCCTACGTGGCTCAGGTCGATGAGTATGCCTTTCCGGTTCATTGCCTCGACGAGTGCTTTGCCGTAGTTGCTGAGGCCTGCGTTGCTTTCCTCTACGCAGCCGTCTGCTGCGAGGTTACGTGTGCTGTATCCGATCTGTATTATTCTGATGCCCATCTGGTGGGCGATGTCCAGGTAGGCTAGTTTGCCTTCGAGGAAGTCGCTGTTCTGGGGACCCAGAATGAGTCCGTGTTTGCCTTCCTTCTTGACCTTGTGGATGTCCTCGGTGGATCTGACTATGAGGGCTTTATCCTTCTTTTTCTCGGCCCACTCGTTGTATTCTGTGAGGTCTCGGAGTGCTTCTCCGAAATTGTGTTGCATGCAGACGGTGCCGTTGCTGGCTGTAACGCCTCCTTTCAGGCTGTCTTCTAGCCAGATGTCTTCTCCGACGTAGTGGATGAAGGGGACGATGCTTGCGTCGATGACGATAGCCTCTTTGTAGAGGGTCATGGCGTGGTCCTGTTCATCCTTTGATAGGTCCATGTAGCTCCGTGACAATGTAATCACGAATTATGACTGATATGAGTATAAAGAAGTAATCTGTGCCCCGAAACCCATTTATTTCAGGTATTACCAAGTACGAAGATCGTAATACTGGTGAATTGTATGAAGTTCGTTGAGGAACCCAAGCAGAGACACTTTGATGAGGCCCTTAAGGAGAGGGCTATCGAGTTCCATGGCCACGACGGCCCCTTCATGGTGATCGGTCTCAGGATGGGGTTGACTGCCCTTGAGAGGCTTGACTGTAAGGGGTGGTTTGATCTTCACTGCACCGTGAGGCTTCACTGGGCTCCTCCTGATAGCTGTGTGATTGACGGGATTCAGAGTAGCACCGGGTGTACTATGGGAAAGCGCAACATCGATGTTGTTGAACAGGAGGGCGTGGAGGCGGTGTTCAAATCAAAGGATAGAACCCTTACATTGACGCTTCGACGGGAGGTTCTTGACAGGATAAAGGGGGACCTAGATGAAAACGAGGACATCCTCCATGACATGGTAGAGGAATTAGAGGTAGCGGAGATCGGGGATATCTTCAAGATAGTGCAAGGCTAGCCTTGTCTCTCTATCCTTTCTTTGTGTTCTTGTTTTGCCTTCTCCAGTAGACCTGGCTCGGTTAAGAGGTCGAGTGCTACGTAGGCGATGGCTTTGGCTGATAGAAGTGTGGCTTCGTGGGCTTGCTGGGTGGCTGTACCTTTTGCGCCGTCTGGGCTGTGGAGCACTACGTCGCCGATGTAGACGTGTCCGCTGAGTGCTGGCATCACTTGGCTGACATTGCCGAAGTCTGTGCTGGCGCCGCTCTTTGTTGGTTCTTTTTCCTCTGGCCACTCGACTCCTAGGATGCCCATGTTGACGCGGTATAGGTCGCTGAGGGTCTTGTTAGGTATCTTGTTGGCGTATGTGTTGGCTACTTGTGTGATCTCGCTGCGTGCTCCGGTAGCTAGCTCGGCTCCCTTGATTATGTTCTTGACTTTTGTGTAGATTTCTTCTAGTCTGGGCATGCTGGGGGCTCGTACGTAGAGGTGTGCGGATGCGTAGTCTGGGATGGTGTTGGCGGTGTCTCCGCCGTGTTTGATGATTCCGTGGATGCGCGTATCCTTGTCTAGGTGTTGGCGGAGGGCATTGATTCCTTGGAATGTGAGGAGTACTCCTTCGAGGGCGTTTACTGCTTTCTCGGGTGCTGCCCCGGCGTGGCTGCTTTTGCCGTGGAACTCTACAAGAAAGCTTTCACGTGCGTTGGTCATGCTGTAGCTGCCCCACCGGTTGCCTGCGTGGATCATCAAAGCGGAGTCCGCTTCCTTGATCTTCTCTATCATGACTACTTTGCCGCCTGCGTTCTGGACTACTCCTTCCTCGGCTGGGGTGCCGTAGATTATGATTCTTCCCTCTATCTTCTCGATGACCTTTGCTAACCCAATTGCTGCGCCGTAGGCTGACATGGAGATGAGGTTGTGTCCGCAGGCATGTCCGATGCCGGGTAACGCGTCGTACTCCGCGAGGATTCCTATGGCGGGTCCCTTTTCTCCACCTTTCCTTGCAATGAACGCTGTCTCCATCCCTGCGACGCCGTACTCTACCTTGAAGCCGTGTCGTTTTAGGTTCTTCACGAGTAGCTTGGATGCTTTTGCCTCTTGGTGCCCAAGCTCTGGCTCACTGTGTATCTTTTTACTTATTTCTATTAGCTCGTCCTGATGCTTGTCTATGCTCTCACTGACGGTGTCTTTAAGACTCATACAGAGAACCATGAAGAACACAGGTATAAATCCACGTAAAAACAACTCCATAGGATTCTTTCTTGGTTGTATATATCTAGCGATTTTCGGGTTGTGGACTGCGTTTTTACGTTGAATAGACCGCGTTTTTGCGTAGATTGGGATCGATTCTGGGCTGTTCTGGGGCTAGTTTTCGACTAATAGCCTTGGTTTTCAGTTTGTTTGTTCTACCCCCCCTCTCACTGTAGAGGCTATTCTATCGTTTCTGCGCTTCAAGTAACCAGTCATATTGAGAAAAAAATATTTGAAAATCGGGGGGTTATTTGTGAAAAAGTTTAGTCTCTTTGATTTCTAGGAGATGAGTGTTGCTGCGTTGGCTATGACTGGTAATGCTGCTACCTTGTTGATGGTCACTTTGATGGCTGCGACCTGGTGTAGTCGGTCTGGGCAGTCTCGGTCTTCTTCCACCATCTTTTTTATTCCTCGGATGTGGCCCTCGATCCTGCTGAGCCGGTCGACCACCTTTTCCTGTTTTTATGTGTAGAACCCAATTCAGACGCCATATCCCCCCGGGGGGGATATAAGAGGCTTTAAAAAAGAACGAAAAAGCCGCGAAACTAGTTACTAGTAACAAGGTGGATGTCTAGCGGTTAATCTTATTTTCCCACCTGAGAATATAGAGATGATTCATCATGCTTGATAGCCGCGTAATTGAGAATATTGATAGGTTTGTTGAGGCCGAGCTCTCCTGTCGAAGCCACTCCGGTTCCAGTGTATCGATTATTCGAGGCGGAGAGGTGGCATGGAGCAAGGGGTTCGGTTATGCTAACGTAGACGAAAAAGAGCACGCCGAGGCGGAGACCGTTTACAGGTGCGCGTCAGTGACGAAGCCCGTCGTCACTGTTGGACTCCTCCAGCTAATGGAGAAAGGTAAATTCAGTCTGGACGACGAAGCCAACAGTCACCTGGATGTTAAGATCCGGGATGTGCAGGGAGATGAGCCTACTATCCGTGACCTGCTTACCCATCGTAGCGGAATGCCCACACGGGTTCCGCCGATATACATGCTTGACGAGGAGCCCTTGACCATGAAAGGATACATAGAGTCCGCCGCCCGTGCCGTCAGGCCCCGAGGCGAAGCGTGGGCCTACTGCAACACAGCATACATGATCGCCGGGTACCTCATAGAACTCTTCTCAGGAAAAACCTACGATAAATACGTCACAGAGAAAGTGCTCCAACCATTGGAGATGAAGTCAAGCACCTTCACACTCACTCCAGAGATCAGCGGTAAACTGGCTCAGGGATATAAGCGAGCGGGAGGCCCAGATAAGCCGCTGATACCCGTCTCTCCCTACCTTCTGGGCACTATGCCCGAGGACCCAGCGGGGAGCCTTTACTCTACTGTCCTCGATCTGGCCAACTTTGTGATAATGAACATGAATGGAGGCAGCTTCAAAGGTAGACGAATACTCAAAGAGGAGACCATAGAGGAGATGCATCGGCTTCAGGCTCCCTCAGGTAACTCCAGAAGCGGCATGGGACTCACATGGTTCTACAGCATCCATGACGGGCACGTCATGCTGAGCCACACCGGTGGGCTACCTGACTTCACCAACAACGTCTGCTTCTACCCCGAGAAGAAGGCAGGTGTGTGCTGGCTCAGTAACCTTCAAGACGGCTCAGGCTGGAGACCACCATCACCCACCATCCTAAGGATTGTAGTAGAAGAAAAGCCACGTTTCAGCGAAACCCTTCAAACGGTTCCCGGGAACTGGGACAAGATCTGTGGTGTCTACGGTGACGAGACCCGCCAAGTAGCGTTGGGGATGCGGAACGGGTTCCTAACTATGAACAACATGGTGCTGCTGGAGAGAATAGATGATGCCCGTTACATAGCTCATGGACCGTCGAACGACGGGTATGAGGTAACCATAGATTATGGTGAGGATGAGCAAGCCAAGAGCATCAGCTTCGGAACCACGAGTCTACCAAGATACACTCCAGAGAAACCAGTGATCGACACAAGCCTTGAACTAGAAGGCACATGGAAAGGCGAGTACTATAACTCATCAGGATTCCACACGCTAGAACTAAACATAAAAGATGAAACACACGGCACCGTCAGAGACCCTCAAGAAGAAAGCATGGTTCTTGATGAATTCAAAGCCACCGAGGGTAAGGTCACTGGGGCATTCAAGTACATATTTCCAAAGGAGTTTGCGCGGTGGGGAACCAGCGACTACACTGACGTCATCCTTGAGTTAACCGCGGTAAGCGGTCAGCTAAAAGGAGTCCTAAGGTCACGTGGTATGGCGACTCGAATAACGCTTGAGAGGACCAATTAATCACTCTCAATTTTTTCCATGTTTTACTCAAAAAAGGAATAAGAGGTTGAAATGTAGAGCCGGGGAGACAGTGTGCTTGTGTTCTGATATTATATTTTGAGTATTCTCTTGATGTTCTCACTCATTATCCGGTGTTTAGTGTCTTCATCCAGTGTCGATAGTTCCACTATTCTGAGTTCTAGCTCTGGGAAACCTATTGGCGCCCTGGTGCTGAAGACCAGCCTTTTGGTGTCGAATCTTTCACTTGCCGCGTCGAGAGGCATCGGTCTTCCGAGGGGGCCTGTAGCGAGTACGATGTTCATCTGTCTCATCGCCATCACCGCTGTTTCTGTTGATGCATGCATCATCACCGTTACTTTAGGGTACAATCTCGCGATCTGTTCAACTCTCACAGGGGGGCAGAAAATTGAGTCTCCTGTGTGGAAATAGACTGGTACCTTAAGCTTTCTAGCTAGCTCCATCACGTCCTCTGCAGTACGTGGAGTCAGACCGAAAGCCTCGTTCGTTGGATCCATTTTGAAGCCCTTGAAGCCCCAGTCCTTTACAGCGGTCTCAGCTTCCGCGAGCGCCTTCTCTTTGTAGTGAGGATTGACCCTGAAGAAGCCAATTATCCTGTCTGGATATTTTTTCACGGCTTCGTACACTCTTCTATTTGCCTCCGAGTAATCTGGGCCTGGCGGTGGCGGAGTCGCGATGGCCATGTCTATCTTGTTCTTATCCATTCGCTTGATGAGTTCCTCGGCGGGTTGCTTCCAGTAGATTGTCTCTCCGAGGAAAGTCAGGGCGTCGATTACTTCCATTTACTCGTCTCCTCCGAAATGGCTTGTGACTTCCATCTTCATGATCCGGTTGATGTTCTCGCCTAGAATCATTTTCTTGTCCTCCTCGGATATATCCGCGAGCTTCACGGTCATCATGTTTAGTTCAGGCCCCGTGGGGCCTCCCATGTAGAAGTCTGAGCCATACACAATTCTTTCAGGTCCAATTATTCTGACTGCTTTCGTTATGTTGTGTGGGGTTCTGAAGGAGGTTTCCAGTATTATGTTGTCGAACCATTTAGCGATGAGGATGGCGTCGTCAAAGAGCCCCTTCCCCATATGCCCCACGATGATTGGTACCTCTGGGAAGTGATCTGCTACGTCACCGCAGAGAGTAGGCTGGGCGAAGCCATAGGTATCCGGCTGACCGGTGTGATACAATATAGCAGCCTTATACTTCTCCGCTTTTTCGACAATCGGGAAGATAAGTTCAGGATCGTTAGCTGCGACGGCCTCGTTCCGTGGATGGAACTTTATTCCCCAGAACCCTTTCTTAAGGAACTTTTCTGCTCTCTCCACTGCTTTTTCTTTAAAATGTGGATTGATTCTTGCGAAGCCGTAGATTCTTTTCGGGTATTTTTTCATAGCCTCATAGATGAACATGTTTGGCTCGTCATATGTCCGTTCATCTGAGATGGAAGAATAAGGCGGCGTGGTTATCATGGCGTCTATGCCGTTTTGATTCATAACGGAGACCAGGTCTTCGGGGGTGTTCGGAGGGGAACCCTTCCCAACATCCGCGAAATGGGTATGTGCATCAATTACAACCAAAATATCACGTTCAATTAGTACTATAAACCCGTTAAAAGAGTTACCAGCCTAGACCACCTCTCTCAGCAGCTTGTACCAGTACCTTGAATCTGTTTTCTGATGCTAAGCGAGATTTTCAGATGTATAGTGTAATAATCTGGTAGCTGGAAGCAGTTAACGACTATTGATCTCAGCGTCCTTTTTTTAGGGTGTTTCTCTATCTGTATCCTGGGAGTATCATTGTTCGACTTCAGCGAGTGGACCCGAGAAGACATCGATGAATCCATAATCGTTCAAGGTGACAGAGTCAGCTGGGTGAAGGCTAACAGAAGCGCCGTGAGATACATCGGCAAGGAGACAAGGGTCACCGACGACTATCATCACCGGTTCATCGTCTGTATCGAAGAAGCCTACGTCGAGGACGAGCTGAACAGGGGGCTTCTCAGGCTCTGGGAACTCCGAATTGACTGGGATAACCACATCTGGATCTACGCACGGAAAACCACTGACGGATGGACGATCCACTATGAGCAGCGGCATCAGGGACAAGACCTCTGGGCTTTCCACGGCGAGGAGCCACTCTCCTGGGGACAGAGATACGCAGTGGAGCTTGGAAGAGTCGGAGAACGATACACGCTCAGGGTGCTGAGTGAGAACGGTGAGACAGTGTATGTAGATGCAGGAGAGATCGAGAGCGTGAAACAATCCTTCGACTGGCTGTGGATGGCATCCACAATAAAGTCACGCAGAAACAACGGAAACTGGAGCACAGGCTACATAGAGAGCTTGATATTGACGCCGGATCAACACGACTCATCTTGACAGCCGTTGGTGAATTAGAGTAACCGACCTTACAGTCGTGTTCAAGGAGTTAGATGAGGAGTTTCCCTTTGTCGATAATCGGCACTCCATCGATCTCTACTCTTGGCTTTCTCAGTACGATGTCCAGGTGAATGTTACAAGGAACAGCGGGAGTGCAGCCTCTGCCATACGCCACGTGGACGTTGCCTAGCTTCTTCTTCTCCTCCGAGAACTCCCCTGTCTCACGGCAAAGAGGATTAGTGCCCATGGCGAACTCCCCGAAGTTATCGGCGTTGGGGATGTTCTCGATGAGCCACCGGAACTTGTCCGCGTCACCGCCCTCACCGATGACCTCCACGTACTTGCCTTCCTCCACGATCACCTTCAACGGGTCCTTGTAGGCGTCCCAGGGGTAGTTTCCGTAGACTCCCGTGCTCTCCCTGACATGGTTCATGGGTCCATCCGCGACTATCACGCCATTGGCGGAGCCCAGGACAGGGTAGATCTCGAACTCCCCATCAGGTGTACACATTGACATTCCGGGTTTGTCCGCCATACCCGTGTAATTGATGTTTCTAGCGCCTTTGACGTTGCATCGTAGGTCTGTGCCCAACCTGCTGGTGCAGTGGACCTCACCTTCCCCATCCTCCACGTATGGTCTCATCCTCTCCCCGATATCATAGAAGATTTTAGGGTCACAGTCGGTACCTCCTCCTATCATGCTTCTCAGGGTCCTGCACTCCAGCGTCATCCGCCGGGTCTTCTTGTCCTTCAGCATCTGGGTGTACTCTGGGGGGACATCCGGGTAGAGGCTGTATCCTACATCGAGGAACAGGTCGGTTGCCAGCAGTGCTTGTTTAGCTATATCTGTCAAGATTCTGGGGCTGGATTCATCCATCCAAGCGTCTTGAACAAGCAAGTTCCATCTCGCGCCTACCGCTGCGGCTGCCTGCGCGAGGCTCATGGACATCTCAAGCTCTGTCTTGGTGTCCGTGAGGATGAGCACTTCCTCATCGGGTTTCACAGCGCATCGCTCGTTGATGATCTTGTGGGCGTACTTGGCTGCTTCAATCTTTAACCAGAATGGGGTTCCACCTACTAGTGACATGGTGTTCTTTTAACTATCTATAATTGAAATATAAGGCATGTTTGTAAGTTACCCGCCTGACGCGGATTATTTCATGTACCTGAAACTCATGAACGACTCCAAAAATCGGGGCATTCACCTTTCGTTATTTTTAGTTAAGGGAACTGGGGTAGATTCGTACTAACGTTTTGACAGGGAGTTCAGATTTACGTGATTAAAATAATTCATCATGACTGTTCTCATGAAACGTATAGTATGTTAAAAATGATGTACAGGTATATCATTGATACAAAAAGATGCACCATCGTAATTCCAAAGCAGATCTTGAAAAACTTACCCATAGAAATAGGATGCCCTTCACGCTCAGAGACACCCAACACAATAATGGTGCTCGGTGAACCTATCGGTGTAAAGTTTCCTCCAATATTTGCGCCAGCCACGAGACCCCACCACACATCAGACGACACACCTCCTAACACCCAGCTTGATAGAATGGGCGCAAGAGTCGCTGTCAATGGAATATTATCTACGAGTCCTGATGGTATAGCTGATAGCCACATTATGGCGATATGGAGGCTATCAGGCCATCTTCCAGCTATGTTTAGGATGCTTATGGATAGAATTTCTATCAGTCCTATGTTGATCATTCCATTAATCATAATGAATAGGCCTGCTAGGAAGATGATTGTGGACCAATCTATCTCTTTGAACACTTCTGAGGGCTCCTCACCGGAGAACACCAGCATAAGGCATCCACCGATTAACGCTACAAGAGCCGGTGTGAGACCGATCATGTCATAGATCACAAAACCAAATATGGTTCCAGTCATGATTATTGCTGCTACTGAATGTTTACGGCTCCACTTTATGACTCCAAATTCCTTGATGGATAAATCGATCCATTCATTGAACTCTGCAGCACGCAACTCGGTTTTAACATCTGGCTCTGTTTCTGATCCAGTGAAATCATCAACCCATTCTCCTTGATCCACTGAACGGAATTCCTGCTTGAACTCTCCCACAGTATCCCCAAGATAAAACCTACAAAATATCAAGATAGTTATAGCAACCAATATTATGCTTAGAGGTGCGATGTTATACATAAAATCTAGAAAAGGAATATCTCCCTCAATTGCGACGATAATGTTCGGGATAGAACTCATCAAGAGCATCATACCCCCAAGGTCAGCTACGATTGCCTGAAAAATTAGAAGCATCTCCGGCTTCATCTTGAGGGCACGAGTCATAATGATTGTGATACTTGCTGAGATGAGCATGGCTCCAATATTATTTAGAATTATTGAAAGAAACGTGGTGAAAAGTAATATATTGACGGTGAACGTTTTCGGGGATTTGGATGCCTTCAATATTTTGACTGCTATCCAGTTGAAGATTCCTGACTTCTCCGCGCCGTATACGAGCAGCATCATACCAACGATCACGCCCAGTATCTCGATATCTATAAAGTGGAGAACTTCATCAGGCGATACAGCGCCTATAACTAGCATCGATGCTACAGCTAGAAAAGAAGCAAAAATACGGTCAACCCATTCTGTCGCAATCAGTACTATGGTTACCGTGAAGACGATAACAGAGAGACTTTGAACCAGATTCATAATTCCGCTGGCTCTTCATCAGTTAATTCTTCAGTAGTTTTTTTATCGATGAGGATTTTTTCCTCTACCTTCTTGTACTCCGACATGAGTTTTTCATATGAATGGCTTCTAAGTTTAACCAAGATATTCCACTTATCACTTATCTCACCTTCGAGTTTAGACATGGATGCCGCGATCACTGCCAGTTCTTTTTCGATCTTCTCTAGGTTTTCGTGAACGTGGCGGTGGAAATTTTTCTCTAATTCTTCTATTTTAGCCGTGGAGGCGGAGATGACTCTGAGTTGTTCCTTGACTTCGTCAAGTTCTTGTTCAATTTGAGTTTGAAACCTCTGCTCAATTTCCTGAATCTTGGATTCTAATTCTTCCTCGACAAGTTTTTTTGTCTCTCGCTCCATAGCCTTCTCCATTCTAATTCACTCCACCAGTTTTATTAATTTTCGCAATTAGGTTATATTTCTGTGACATATTGGACCCTTGAAGGCATAATGAAACTAATCATTTTATTGGACGAATTACTGGTCATTTTTCTCGTGATATTAGAATAATTGATCTTCTAAAACGAAAAATGAGTGGCGTATACACAAGGAGGGGGGGGGGTAACGCGAAAAACGCGAAACCAGTATTCTTTTCGTAAACAAACCCCCAAAACAGCCCGTATTCGATTCTGATCTACGCAAAAACGCGGTCTATTCAAGGCAAAAACGTATTCCACAACCCGTGAATAAAGCGAATCTAAAGAATTTACTTAAATGGTGACGATGGACTCACCGCCTGAAAGTATGTGCGTGAATGGTAACGGAGGGAAGGTGAATAACCTGTGTCATGAAGGCTACAGAGTGCAAGCGAAATATGTTAAAGTAGATTTAATACCCCCCTAAAACAAAGGAGGAAACATGCCAACTGAAATAAAAGCCATCACACAAAAATACCTGATAACTGTAAACTGCTACCTAGTAAAAACCCCCACCAGCTACATCCTCATCGACACAGGTCTCCCAAAAAAACGCAACGACCTCGTGAGAGAACTGGAGACCGCGGGCTGCAAGCCTGGAGACCTCAAGCTCATCATAATAACCCATGGACACCTCGACCACAACGGCAACACCGCTTACCTTCGCGAACGATACGATGCTAAGGTAGCCATGCACGGCGGCGACTCGGCGATGGCTGAAAGCGGAGACATGTTCAGGGGCGTGAAGGGGCTCACCGTGGCAATCATCAAGATTATGCTCCCACTGGTCGGAATGAGCAGATACGACAGCTTCACCCCGGACATATTTCTCGAGGATGGGCACGACCTCTCCGAGTACGGATTCGACGCCAGAGTGATCCATATCCCGGGGCACTCCAAGGGCTCAATAGGCGTCCTAACGACCGGTGGCGACCTGTTCTGCGGCGACCTGCTCGTCAACATAGACAAACCAGAAAAGAACACATTAATCGACGACTCGGCTGAATTGGATGCAAGCGTCGAGAAACTGAAAACTTTAGAAATAAAAACTGTCTACCCCGGACACGGCAAGCCATTCCAGATGGAACAGTTCATAGAAAAAAAAACAATAACCAGATATTCACGGGAAATAGACGCGATTATTTAGTTAATAATGGTCGCGGGGGTAGGTCCATACTGGCGTTTAGACTGGCAAGTGGAATAGCGTTAAAATTGAGGTAAAAAGAGGGTAAACGGAGGTTAACCGGATTTCACAATTATCGTTCCCGTATCGGGGTCGTAAGGCTGATTATGGATTCGCTGTTTGTCACTGCCCTCATACTGTTGATGCCAAAGAGCACCTCCCTAAAATAAGCTGAGTCCCTGACCACTACTTTGAGGATCATATCCTCTTCTCCGTCGGTGCGCGCGCACGCTTAAGCATGTAATAGGAGACAAAATTAAATGAAGACTTGTTATATTATTCCCTAATAAAACCTCTAAGAATCAGGTAAATAAAATATTGAATACTCCCCGCATAAATGAGGACGAAGGTATGACACAGGGATCAATGAAACTAGAAGAAATGGATATCAATATAGTAAACGTGGTTGCCTCGGTTAGTCTTGACCAGAAGATCGATTTACTGGCCATACTGAAGGTGTTCAGGAACGTGAAGTACCGTCCTAAACAGTTCCCAGGCCTCGTGTTCAGGCTTAAACGACCAAAGACAGCTACCCTAATATTTGGATCAGGTAAAATGGTGTGCACCGGAGCAAAATCCGAGAAACAAGCAAGAAGTGCAGTCCACAAGGTTGTACGCGAGCTCAAGAACAATGGAATCGTCATTCAAAACAAGCCAAAAATAGTCATACAAAACATGGTTGCCTCGGCGAACCTCCACGGTAAGATCGACTTGGAGATCGCTGCAGATGTCTTGGATAATGTGATGTATGAACCTGAGCAGTTTCCTGCGATTGTTTACCGGATGTCGGATCCTAAGACGGTTCTTCTTCTCTTTGCGTCAGGTAAGCTGATTTGTACTGGGGCTAAGAGCGCGGAGATGGTTGATGAATCCATTGCTAAAATCTATGATGTCTTAGATGATTATGATCTTTTAATCAAGTAGCTGAGGATAGATGTGTCTATTGTGAAAGCTTGGAAAGTCTTTGGACATGCTTCATAAACCTAGATATAGGTTGAACGAGAAATGTTTCTGTGGATGAGATGAAAGCTTACGTACTGATTAACACTGAGCTTGGACAGGAAAAATCTATCTTGGAGGCACTTGATATGGTTGATGAGGTATCTCGAATTCACAGCGTTTACGGTGTTTATGATCTTATCGTTGAGGTGGAAGCTGAGTCTATGGATAGACTCAAAGAAATAATCCTCAACAACGTACGGGTTATTGAATACGTAAAGAACACTATCACTCTGCTGACTTATGGTTAAGCCGTGATATGCAAGTAATAGAATATACAAACACCAGTTTGAAAAAGCACCTAATTCCTGTACTATTCCTCTAAACCAGATCAATGATACAATTAGCTGACGTACTGTGGACTCATCTCCTTGTTTGATATCGTTAAACACCAGTTTTTTTCCTTAGATACAAATTTCTCATAATTCGAGTAGTTTTATCCATAAATTGAAGACTGAAAGAGTGTGTCCTGTTTATGGGAAACAGTTAGACCAATATCTGATGCATTAAGGTAAAACGCTTAAGCAGTTCACCTCATTACATCAAAACAGCATGGAGTTTCCGCACAGGAAACACAGAACATTCTTTTAAAAAAATGCGCGGGTCCTGAAGAGAAGCAATGAAGCACTGGAAATCATTGCTCAATACAGGAATCTTGTAAAGCAATACGATGACCGGGTCATTGATCTTCAAGGAAGAAATAGAGACTTAAACACGGCTTTTCCCAAATTTGATTTAACGTAAGAGTATTTCCCGTTACGTTTATTATTCACATCGAAATCTTTTAGATTATGTTTTGGTTAAACGTTGACCTGTCTCTTGGGCTTTGTAAGCTCCATAAAGAAACCTGTCGTCACTGTAAGCCTATAGAACGAAGTGCCAAGGGATTAAACGAGAATAAAAGGAATGGCGGATGGTTCAACTTCGATTCAGTCTTAGAAGCTAAAGCATTCACTGAGTGCAATAATTTCAAATGTATTTGGCAGCCCTGCAAAGTCTGCAAGCCATAAACATACGTTAGAATGATTCCGAGAGTTTTACATATTGATTTCAGGAGAGTAATCAAATGCACATGTTCATATTACCGATGAGGAATAGGATGCTATACTAAAATATCTAGCAACAGGCAAAAAAACAGCCACATCAAGGAAAAGAGGAAAAGCCTAGAAACACTGAACTTGGTAACCCTTGAATATGACCTGAACTTGATAAAACAACTAAAAACACCTGAAACCAATTGGATTCTGATGGCGGGGCTGATTTCTAAAAAACATGGAACACATCATATGGCACGACTATTGTAATGAGCGAAGATAATAAGCACCGAAGTCTACTAATATTCTGAGTCAGACATGTCCTTGAAGATTGATCGACGAGTCATAGCATTGTTATCTGAGAGCCCTATGTCTATGAGAGAGTTAGCGGAGAAGATTGGTTTAAACGAGAAGCAGATTTACCGTGTTCTAACTTCGCTTCATAAGAGTAAGAGAATAATCCACGCAAGAGATGAGGATGGCGTGAGGCGATACAAAACCGCATAGAGGTTTCCGCGTGTGTAAACTTTATTTTGATTTTGAATGAATCTGTTGAATTATAATTAAATGCAGAAAAAAATCGCTCAGATATAAATTATTAAATATTAAAAAATATGTGAAAAATGAATGAATTATTACACAATTAATCTTTCACAAACAAGCTACCCAATTCCCATAACATTATTATCGAGTAACCCGTAATACCCTCAACTTGACCTCCAGTTTCCGCGAAAAATCAAGCATAATGACGGAAATACTTCAAATTGAAAGACAGATAAAGACAATCACAGAAAATTCAAGGTACAGAAAGTTAAGGAACGGATTACAAGTATTAGAATTACAAAGACCCGGATTTGGATACGTGACAATACCTGATCCAAATAATCTCGAACAAGAAATCCGGGTACGAAGGAAAAGCAAAGAAACTCAAAACATCATCACACAGTATAAGAAGTTAATAAAAGAATATGAAATCGAACTCTTTATGCTTGAGGAAAAAAAGAAGAATCTTAATGCACAGAAATTCCCAAGAAAGAGTTAAAGAATTCCTTTCAACAATGGTACACTCTCTTCTGCTTGAAATAAGAGTAAAAGCAATTCTTTGCTCTTTCAAGCTAACTTAGGATACATGCACGAAAAATGTTAATCTTGATGAAAAGTACTCTTTCATTTATTTATACTGGGTTTTCCACGGCATGATTTGATTAGGGGCATGTGGGTGGGTCGAACCTCATTCCAAATATAACCGCGGGAGATTCAATCTTAACACGTTGAATTATGGAATAAATTATTAGAGTCGTGAATATTTTTTTAAAATAGACATAATAATAAAATCACCTCAATCCCAAGTCTAGTATCTATAAAATTATGGATAAAAGGCTGGCTCAGTGTGATTTACTCGGTAATGCGAGCGAATACCATTTTTTATCAAAATTGATTATATCCAAGTACATGCCTACACGGAAAAAGTTTGATAAAATTTACTCAGTCTTTCTATATTATTTTCAACAGTAAATGAATATCTTTTTTGTAACACATTCTCACGTACAGCTTCACTTTCTTCGAGTTTATCCTCCAAGTTAAAGTTGTCTAGGATAAAACCAACTTTATTTTGTTCAATAAACTCAGTTAAGGTCTTGTGAGAATAAGATAACACGGGAAGACCGCAAGCAATGTATTCAAACGCCTTGTTAGGAAGGCAAACATCGAGATGAGTCTTGTTCTTAGCATCGTTAAAACCTGTCCACCCATAATCATATCTTGTCAATTCTTTCATCAACACTCTCTGATCGAGATGACCGTGATAATGAATATATTTTCTCTCTTGAGCCAATCTTTCGTACACTTCGTCTTCTCTTGCGGCATAAATATGAATATGGAAATGGTGATCAGCTATTTCCTTGAATATTCCTCTCAAATCGTAGTGGTGTCCCTCGATCTGGCTAGAGATTGTTCCTGCGTATACGATATGTGTTTCACCATCACTACTAGATAATTTCTTTTCTAGTTGCTGCGGAATAATATCCTTAGGCACATAATTATTGAAGATAATCTCAACCCCCGAGTCAACGGAGTATTGCCCTCTAATATAGTCCTGAACTCCTTTGGTGATGTATATTCTCCCATTACTTTTCTCATTAGCAATCCTCTCTTCAACAGCGTACTGATTCACTCTTTCCTCGCTATCGGTAAGACTGTACCGAGTCTTTCGCATAGTGAGTGCATCATGTGTGTCATGAATAATCGGGGTATCTTCTACCGAGTTTAAAGCAGCCAATGTAAGAAAATCGGGTGCATTGTGACTATGAATAATATCTGGTTTATAGTTTTTCACTAACTCTGAGATACTTTTCTCGGGGTTGTCTTTGCTCAACAATACAAATTCATCAAAGAATTCGTCCCCATAACCATAAAACTCGGTTAAAGTTTTATCCTGGTATCCAAAAACAAGTGAAATCTCTTTACCCCATAACCATTTTAATCCATAAGCAAGTTTTAGGGCTCTTATACATGGTTGTGGTTCAATGAATAATATACGTTTCAAATTTACTCACATTTTTTACATTTATCAGCACAAGGAACTTAATTAGTAATTACACCAATATAATATACCTTAGCGCATGTATACTGAAATTCATTCTATATACCATATAAATATAACTAAAATTGCAAAAATTAAAAAAACTGGCAGAGAATTGGGCTGAAGCCCCTTATTGAGCGTTTGAAAAAAAATTATTGTAGATCAAAACGTCTTTTAATCGTAGAAAGGTATGTTTTCTGCTAAAGATGAAGACTATTAATGTATCAGTTATTGGCTGTGGCGTGTGGGGTAGTAACCATGCCCGTGTATACAACGAAATACCTTCAATTAATCTTAAAAGTGTAGCAGACATTGATAAAAAAAGTGTAGAAAAAGTTGCTGAAAAATTCAATATTGAAGGATATACTGATTTTGAAAAAATTATTAACGATAAAAACGTGGAAGCAGTGTCAATATGTACACCCACGGTCACACATGCAAATCTAGCATTATTGGCGATTAAGGCAGGTAAACATGTCCTTGTAGAGAAACCGATGACAAATACTATCACAGAAGCTAAACAGCTCATCAAGGCAGCTGATAAACATGACGTAAAACTTGCAGTGGGCTTCGTTGAACGATTTAACCCCGCGGTTCAAGAAGCATTTAAACTTATCAAGGAAGGTCAAATCGGAAAAATAATCCTTGCGCGCACCAGTCGTGTAAGCCGAAGACCAGCACGTATCGGGGATGTTGGCGTCGTTAAAGACCTAGGAATTCATGATATAGATATTATTTCTCAACTATTCCAAATCAATCCTGAAACTATCTATGCTTCATGTGGGAGCATTGATCACAGTTACGAGGATTATGCAAACATCAACCTTAGGTATACTGAAAATCGAAACGCGTTCATTGAAACAAACTGGCTTACACCTCGAATAAGACGTAACCTCATCATCACTGGCACAAATGGCATCATCACAGTTCAGTACCGTACCCAACAAATCACCATAGAGAACAACAGACAACTCATCCAACCTTATATTCAATATCAGGAACCATTGAAACTAGAACTAGAAAGCTTCATTAATAGCATCAGGGACAACAAAGACCCTGTTGTGACCGGTGAAGACGGTTTGAAAGCGTTAACCATCGCTGAAGCAGCCCTCGAGTCCTGTAAAACTATGGAAATTATAGATTTCCACAAGTTTCAAAAAGATGATTAAGGAAGTAAAAAAATGCATTTAGTAATAGTAGGAATGGGTTATGTTGGGATACCCGTCGCGGCCCTCTTCGCGGACAACCCAATGATAAAGGTTACAGGTATACAACGTCGTAGTAAACGAAGCGGTTGGAAGATAGATTTCATCAACAAGGGTAAATCGCCTATCGGTGGTGACGAACCAGGGTTAGATGAACTCATTTTTAAAACAGTGAAAAATGGGAATCTCTTCGTCACTGACGACATCACAACATACGAAAATGCAGATGCCATCATCATTGCGGTTCAGACGCCTATAGATGAAAAACATCAACCAAAATACAAGAGCCTAAGAAAAGTTCTCACAGATATTGGTCAACAAATGCAACCGGGTACACTAATCTGTCTTGAGTCAACAGTTGCCCCTGGTACTACAGATAATGTCGCTAAACCTATACTTGAACAAGAAAGCGGGCTCAAAGCAGGAACTGACTTTAACTTGGTTTTCAGCTATGAACGAGTAATGGTAGGACGATTACTCCACAACCTAACTAATTATACCCGAATTGTCGGTGGCTTAACACCTGAATGTGCTCAGAGGGGCATAGAATTATATGAAAACATAGTATCTGCGCCACTCTATGCCACGGATACCTTAACAGCTGAAATCAGTAAAGTGGTCGAAAACACATATCGAGATGTAAACATCGCTTTCGCTAACGAGGTAGCTCTCATCTGTGAATCCCTCGGTGTAAACGTTCACGATGTTAGAAGATTCGTGAATAGCTTACCTAATGATACCAGTAACCCAGACGCAAACCCTTACAGGAACATGCATACCCCCGGATCAGGGGTTGGTGGGCATTGTCTTCCCAAGGACCCTTGGTTGCTGAAATATGGGTTAGATACTTATGGAAAAATCAAGTTTACACCAGAAATAATTGTGAAAAGCCGATTACTGAACGACAGCATGCCTAGTCACATGAAAACGTTATTACTTGATGCACTTGCTGAAAAAAATCTGGTTCTTTCTGAGAGCAAGGTAACTATGCTCGGATTTGCGTACCTAGAAAATAGCGACGATTCTCGAAACACACCTGCTTTACCTTTATTCAATCTGCTGAGTAGTGAGTGTAAACAAATATCTATTCATGATCCGCATATCACGGAATACGAAGACCTGCCAATCACTGATGATCTGGTTGAAGCGTTAAGAGATAGTGATTGTTTGATATTGGTTACTAAACATAAGGAATACCGTGAACTATCCTTTGATCAATTACACAAATACATGCGGACACCGGTTATCATTGATGGACGAAACGTCTTCAACAGGCATGAAGCATTAACGCATGGATTCACGTTTAGAGGAGTTGGGCTCCCTCGATGAATGAATATATACATTATACTTCAATTACATGGTGTGCATCATTATGAATAAATTAGCAATAAATGGAGGCATTCCAGTTTCTCCTCACAAAATTTCTCTTGTTAAACCCGTGTTCACCGAAAAAGATGAAACAGATATAGCAAGAATTCTTAGATCGGCCTATGTGCGTCAGGGGCCTATCACCAAGAAATTTGAAGAGGTCTATGCGGACAAAGTGGGTTCAAAATATGCGTACGCTGTATCAAACGGGACAGCTGCCCTTCACCTTTCATATTTGTCTACACTCAAGCCTGGGGATGAAGTTATTGCACCGGCTTTCACATTCATAGCTACAGTTAGCACAGTCTATTACGCTAACTGTACACCCGTACTAGCGGACGTTGATCCGGATACTTTTCTAATCGATCCCGAAGACGTGAAAGAGAAGATTACATCAAAAACCCGTGCATTAGCTCCCGTTCATTTGTTCGGTAACGCATGTAACATGAATGCATTAGGGGAGATTGCTGAAGACCATGACCTAGTATTAATCAATGATTGTGCTCAAGCACACGGTACCAAGTACAATGGAAAAGATTTAGGGTCCTATGAGACGCTTAACTGTTACAGTTTCTACCCGACTAAGACTCTCACGATGGGTGAAGGTGGCATAGTTACAACAAATAATAAGGATCTTTACGATAAAGGATGCCTCCTGAGAAGCCATGGTGATGATGCAAGATATCATCATGTTATTTTCGGGTTAAATTATCGAACTACTGACATAGCTTCAGCCATCGGTTTAAATCAAGTAGCTAAGCTAGACGCGTTTCTCTTGAAACGTAGATACATAGGCATGAAACTCCGAGAAGCATTAAATAGGGTTGATGGTGTAACGCCACAGAAAATAGAGCCAGGCGCTAATCACTCTTACAGCTATTTCTCAGTGAGAGTTGAGGTTGAGGACCTGAAATGTAATCGGAATGAATTCATGAACACGCTGATGGCTGAGAACATTGATTGTGCAGTGCATTACCCGATAGCTTTAACAATGCAACCAGTCATCAAGGAAATCTATGATCCAGCTTCATGCCCTGTCTCTGAGAATCTATCTGAAAAGATCCTAAGTATTCCATTGCATCCATTCATCAATGAGAAAGAAATCAATTACATTGTTGAAGGCGTAGAAAAAGTAGTGGATTATTACCATAGATGATTTGCAACATCTAGGTAAGAGTTTTTTCATCCCATTTCTTCTTCTTTTCAAGGTATTGCTGCATAGGATATCCTTCTCTGGCAGGGTTACCATAAACAAGCGTGTCCGGGGGGACATCTTTCACCACGACAGCGCCCATGCCGATCACTGATCTAGCGCCTACCGTGATTCCTGCTTTCAGCATAGCTCCAGCGCATATAATGGCGTCATCTTTTACAGTGACTCCTATCATATTATGTGACATTGGAAACGGGTCATTTGTGAAAATCACTCCAGGTCCAATGAATACATTATTTCCGATAACAGTTAATGGTGGTATGTAGGCCATGCCCTCGATCTTGCAGTTGTTTCCAATATTTACATTATAGTCAATATGTGCGAGGCTTCCGACCTTTGTATTGTCCCCAATCTCGACCCTGTCACCGATATACGTAAAGTTCCAGATCTGGACATTCTCTCCAAGCTTTACATCCTTTCCTATGTGTCTAAATACTTCGGTCATTTATTCAACACGCTCCATAGTACACTAATTTCCTTTTATAAAATTAATATACTCTTCCCAAGACCTGCATCTCACTCCATGCCATGAGTTTTCCAGATTAGGTAGCAGCCAGTATAGAGAAACTTAATATTTTTATCCACATTCATCAAAAAATGTTGATTATTTATTGAGTAGGAATGAAAGTCGCTAGTTCAAACGTAAAAGTGAAAGCTTGGTAGCGAGGGGCAGATTTGAACCCGCCGACCTTGGAGTTATGAACCCCACGGGCCTAACTAATTGCTCTACTCCCATGAAATGCTGAACCATTGATTCAAGTAGACCGTGATTCACCGGTTTACGGTGATCCAGGGATGACTGAAGAGAATGGCCCTCATCTAGGGTTTGCCATAACGCTCATGGTTGAGAACACATCTCCGAACAAATATACCCCCCCTTACCTGATAGGGGTACGGGTACCTAATTTTCTGGGAGCGGGTTCTCGAGGATTCCCTCCTCAAGCAGGCGATCAGTTATGCGGTATCCCCCGTTCTTCTCGATGAGGCTGGTCTTGACTAGTCTGCTCAGCGTGTCGGATACTGTCGGGTTGGGTAAAGTACGGTTTTCGTGGGCTTCCATTATCGATTTGACCTGCGTCCAGCTTGCCTTCTTCGCCTTCGCAATGTAGTTTAGCACCACGCCGTATCGGGTAGAATATCTTACCATTTTCAACGCTTCTGCTCGGGCTAGTTTTCCTCCCTCTCTCACAACGTCGTCTACTATATCCGCGCTCATGCTGTTTTGGTCGCGGCATCTCGCACCAAAGAGGGTTAACCATCCTACTATTCCATCCAGTTTGTCTATGGCGTGTTCGATTATCTTTTGCTGGGGGTCTATGCCTATCTGGTTGAAACCCGTAATTAGGAACTCTTCGGATTCATCTTGCCCGAAGTTACGCATCTTGATCTCGGTGTAATGTCTGCCGTACAGTGGCGAGTCCGGGTCGTCGAGGCCTAGGAAGTCGAAAAGCAGCCCCATCTCTGAGCCTGTGACGATGAGGCAGATGTTCTGGTTGTAGTCTATGATGTGGGCGAACAACCTCGGGATGCTCTTCTCGCCGCGAATTAGTTGAATTTCATCGAAGGCGATGAGAAATCTCTTATCGTTATCCTCTGCCCATGCGTTAATTCTATCAAAAAGATTGGCGAGGTCTAACCCATCTTTACTCCAATCCAACGATATTGAATTACCTAGAATGCCCACGCCTTTCACCTGCTTGACTGCGTTCAGGATCGCTGATAGCCACTTCCTGTTGATCAAATTGAACGCGGACTCTACTTTTCGAACTATATCGGCGTGTGAAGGGTTGAAGGACAGTCCACGTATGTCTAGCACTATGTGGGGATAGTCGGATTCGGATAGAGCCACGTTCATGAAGGAGGTTTTCCCCGTTCTGCGAAGTCCTATTATCACAATTAATGACGTGTAAGCTAATGCGTTCGAGAAAATTTCCAGCTCGTCTTCTCTATTGTATAGGTCGCTTCTGCTCTTCTTGGGCATTGGATCAAAATACAAGGTAGGGGGCCCCCTACATAGTAGGGGTGGGGGTACTAATAAACATTCAGTAAAAAGAGCAAGGCCAGATTCACCTGACCCTAAACGGAGTCTAAAGGCGGAAAATAACTTCGTTCAGACGATTTGGATCTTATACCCCATTCACAACATGATTAAAAGCGATGGTGATAGATTTGAACCAGCCGACCTCGGGGCATGAGCCCTAGGTGCTGATCTGGCTGATCGAACTCTCTTGTTAACGCTCAATCTCAGGAGATCACATCTAACAGCCGTCAAATGTGTATCAGCCTTTACATATTCCTGATCGTTTCAAGCAGAGCTAGGACCCCGGTCCTCTCCGCCCGCTCCTCCAAGTATCGCCAGTCAAGTTCAACGTCATCTCTCTCCAGGACGCTTTTCACGTCCTGCTCATCGCTCACGCCGCGGTCGGGTCTCGCCAGTTTTGAGACGATGAAGTCTTCGGGGGATATTATCCAGATCTCTATGCCGGCGATGCGAACTTCTCGGCGCCTCTTCAGGGTCTCCCGACTCCACTCAACCCCGTCGAGCTTACTCCAGACCTCGACCTCGTAGTCTGTGACTCTGTCGTGGAAAAGGCAGACTGGGTTCTCGTACGAGCCAAGGTAAACCGAGTAGCCCTCCTTCTTCGCGTCCTCGCAGAAGGTTTGGAAATCTTCTTCGCCTTGTATCGCCACCGCGATGTCGATGTCTAGGGTCACCCTTACCCTCCCGTAATACGGCAGGGCGTACCCGCCGATGAGCATGTAGTCTATCTTCTTTTCCTCAAGGAAGGGTACTATCCTTCTAAATGTCTCCTCTATTCCTGACAAGGCTGTTCAGCTCCAAGAAGGCGTCGTAGGGCTCCCTGCCCCGCGCCACGAGCCGGTTGACGTACTCCGCGTCCCTCTTGGCCTTAGCCAGATCGTACCTGTTGCTCCTCAGGGGCTTGATCTTCAGTTTTTTGAAGGCTTGCAGGTAGTCGTCGCCGAGCATGGTAGCGCTGATGATCTGCCGTGGTCTACCCTTTCTATGTGTCTCTTCTGGTTGTACCTCTATGAGGCCTGCGGTGGTCATCCTTTTAATTGTCGAGACTATCGTCTGAGTACGTCTCCGCATTATCTTGGAGAGTTCTCTCACACCTACAGGGTGTTTTTTCACGATGAATAGTATTTGCGCCTCTACCTCAAGGGACATTTTGTTTCCCATCCGGAAACTTATTCATGGTATTGAAGCTGCGAGGCATATTAAAACATTACCGAATAAAAAAACCATCAATCTGAATGGAGATGCAAGAGATTAGCTTGCACAACCGATTCTAATTCTAAGCTCCACGGGGTTGTTCATTTATAATAACCATTAATGGAAATCGAACACAATATTCATGTATCTTTCACCGACGGTAAACCATTAAATATACAGTGGAATAGAATTTGATTCGGTGTTTTGATGGCTCGTTGTGAGGAGACTTATCTTAACTGGATAAAGGGATCAGAGAGTGGGAGGGCTGCTGGAATCTACTGGCTAGGTCAAGGAATGATTGACCATCTTGGAGAAGAAGAGGGTATGAAGCTGTTTATCAAACAGATATACAAGATGGGTGAACACTGGGCAAAGATGAGGTTACAAGCTCTAGAAAATGAAGGTGGAGAGAATACTCTTGAAAGGAATATTCTTGATAACGCATCAAATGATATGGTCTATTCTTTTGCATGGGAGGGAGGATTGAAAGAATACTCAAAACATGAGGGTGTTTTTGAGTGGACGAGTTGTCCGATTGCTGCTGGTTTCAAGTCTTTTGGACCAAAGGGAATAGAGATTGGTGAGGTGTTTTGCAAACATATTGATAATGCCCATATTCAGACATATAACCCAAAATATGAATGTGTCAGAGAATCCAGCCTCAACAAAGACGGATTATGCAGACTACACTTCAAACTCAAAGAATAACCCCTACTCTCCATACTGTTAAATCACAATAAATAGCATCTTGACGCATGAGTGAGATTAAGCAATTAACCGAAAATATACATCTATTATGCTTTGATTTCACAGAACAAATTCGTAGTCACCTTTACTTGATCCATGACCAGAATGAAGCAGTGTTAATTGATGCACATATAGGTCTAGCAGCTGAAAAAGTTCTAGAGACAGTAGAAGAAATCATTCCTCTAGACCACCTCAAAACGGTGATTCTCACACATGGTCACATGGACCACATAGGAGCATGTCCACTCATCGAGGAAAAAACAGATGCCTCAATAGCAATTCACATAGCAGACGCCCAATACATCGAAGAACCATGGACACAGTTCCTTACTCTCTACCAAGACATTGGAACCACAGAACAAGCCTATCAAGATTTTATCGCATTGGCAGGAGGAAGAGGAGTCAAAGTGACAAAACCACTACATGATGGAGATACTATCAAAGCTGGATCTGTCGAACTTCAGGTATTACATACTCCCGGACATTCTCCAGGAAGCATCTGCATATATGAACCAAAGACTAAGACAATGTTTACGGGAGACGCGCTTATTCCTAGCGAATGGTACCCCACAACTATCGGCGTATTTCAAGACGCGACAAAGTACATTCAGAGCTTGAAACGATTACAGGAATTGGAGATAGATACGTTATGTCCTGGGCATGAACCAATAAGACAAGGGTCAGATGTTCAGAAAGAGTTCAAGGTTCACATTGATAGATATTATGAGATAGAGTCAAAGATACTGCAAATTCTTGCTGTTTCTGAGGGAATGACTCTTTGGGAGATTTTTTATGAATTAGCTAACAGGTTGTTGAGTCCTGGTGATCATGAACCTGGTATTGGGGCCGTTGTTACGCTTAGAGGGTTCTTGAATAAGCTATGCTTTGAGGGCAAAATAATCCAAGAAAACGGGTCAATGTGGAGAGTCGCAAGAAACTAGGATTCTCCACCCTCTTCTCCATACTGTTAAATCACGCTAAACGCAACATAATTCATGGGTTCTGATTTAGACTTTCTGAAAGGACTAGAACATCTCAATGAAATCGAGTTCCCAACCTATTATTCTCCAGGAGCAAAGGAAAGAGCCTTGGAACTAGCAGAAATCGCAACAAACTGTGTTCATTACCTTGACGAGTTTTATGAAAACAAGGTTCAAAACAGATTACTTGTACTCAACGAAGAAGACTGGACGCAACGAATAGAGTTTCCGTATGGACTTATCGCTGGAAGGAAAAACTATCTGTGGTATCCAACGGTAAAAAACGATAATCCTGTATTCCAAGAAATGGTGCCATATTACGAGAACAGCCCAGATGGTTTGCGACAAGAACTCGACAAGTTACTGAACAGTCGAAGCTCGCCTTACCTGTATGCTCTTCTACGGTGGTGGGAGGTCTTGATGGTTCATGAATATACTCATAACTATAACAGGGAAAACGGGGTGGCCATCAAGTTAAACTGGTTTGATGAGCTGTTCTGTGACTATTTCACCTATGCCTATCTGAAGAGATACGAGAAAACGAACCCTGTGGACCTTGGTTTATTCGAGTTGGTCTCAAAGATCATGTATTTTGGTGGATATGATGTTGTTAAGCATCGGAGTATAGAGGATTTCGAGAAGTTGTATACTCGTGTTGGCGCTGCCAACTACTGTTGGTATCACGGATGGTTCAACATTGGAGTGATAAGTCTTTTTGAGGTATATGGAGAGGGTTTTATCGAGAAGGTTATTGGTTTGTATCAGTCTGAGCCTGGTTTTGACTCATCGAGTGATGAACTTGTTAGGAGGTTGAATAGGGATTTGGTTGGTTTTCAGGACTGGTACGATGACTGGATTATACAGGAGGCTTAGTTGATGCTTGTTGAGAGGCGGTTTGACACTGGAGAAGTGGTAGTAAAATGAATGTAGATTCTGGTTACGCTGAGGTAAACGGTTCAAAGCTCTACTATGAGGTAGCTGGAGAAGGAGAACCAATAGTCCTTATACATGGGAATTTTGGTGACAGTCGCCATTGGGATGACCAGTTCACTGCTCTTGCCGAAAGTTGCACTGTAATGAGATACGATTGCAGGGGTTTCGGCAAGTCCTCGATGCCCGTAGAAGGGGAACCTTACTCGCATCATGACGACCTTAAAGCTCTCATGAGTCATCTGGTGATGCAGGAGGCTCACATCTGCGGAGTCTCAATGGGTTGTGGGATCGCAGTGGACTTCGCCCTAGAATATCCTAACATGAGCAAATCGCTGATAGCCGTGGGTCCATGGGCGAACGGATACACATCCCCAAAAGCAGAGGAGCTCTTCTCAGAGATAAGGAAAATACCTAGAACTCTCAAAGAGAAAGTACCGGAAGAGGCTTTAGATAATGTGTGGTACTACATTTTTGCCCAGAAACTTGGCTGTAGGGGAGACCTTAGGCTAAGAGAGATTGGGAAGGATTACTCGTTCTGGCACTATACCCACGATGATCCGGCAGTGTATCTGAGGCCTCCCTCTTTTCAACGATTAAGCAGGATAAGGGTTCCCACGTTGATAATCACCTCAGAGTATGATGTCCCTGCTTGCATAGAGGTCGCTGATCTTATGGAGCGAGATGTCCCAAATTCAAGGAAAGTTGTGTTCAAGGATGCCAGCCATTTGATGAATATTGATAAACCAAAAGAGTTCAACAAACTAATACTAGAGTTCCTTTCTTCTCTTTGATCGATATTCAATTTTTTGTACCTATGGATATATTGTATAATATCCACACAGGTGCATTTTCTTGAATAACGATTGGACAATCCAAACAGAGAATGAGACTAATCAACTTTAATGAAGTTTTGGAGTATTTCTGCATGATGAGTATAGTGTTTGTAGGCGATTTTGACCCATTGAGATAAAGTATCCCATGCTGGACTCTTGAAACGAGTTGAAACGAAAATATCATCCTCACTTAACCTGTCAAGCAACTCTATCCATTTCTCATCAGCGTCTCTAACCTCTTGAACTATTTGATCCCATGTTTGTTCTGCTCGATCAGTAACGATTTTTGTGTTGAACTCATGGGTCTTCGTAAAATGAGAGAAATCTGTGTGGCCTTGTTTGAGCAATTCTTCTGTGGCTTTTACTCTCCAGACTGCCCATCCAGCTAAATGTTTTAACATATCAAATGTGGTCCAGTTTCCTATTGTTTCATTTTGTTTTTCTTGTGTCTTTATTTGGGCTAGTTCTTGTAGAATGTCTGTGTATTCGTCTCTTAGCTTTTGAAACAAATCCTGCTTATTGTAATCTGTCTTGCTCTCACTCAACTAGTATCAAGACTAGAATAGGGTGAAGTGAGGATAAAATATACGATAGATGGGATAGGCTATTCTAGGGCGTCTTTATCTAGAAAAGGCTGTTTCCTGTTATGTATATGATATAAAATAAGTTATCATCTTATGGCTTTCTTGCGATTATTACTCTATCACCATTAGGAAGAGAACCCAACCTCACATCTGTTAAACCAGCTTTAGATGCCCATAACTTATGCTGACTAAAAGTATAGCATCCAGCATCCTTATACCAATTCATCAAAATTAAATTCATACCCACCTCCTCAACAGGAGAAACCTTAGAATCATCCAACACATGACCAAGAATAATCAAATAGCCACCAGAATTGATAGACCTAGTTACGTTATGTATCCCAACCTCTGCGTCTATGGGTGACAATACTTGAATAACAGCTCTCAATACTGCTACATCACAAGACTCGGATAATGGAGCTTTTAGAATATCACATGGCTTAACCCTGATGTCATCTGCATCGTTTTCACTGAGAATAGTATTTGCCACTGGCACTATTGACGGAAGGTCGTCTACTCTGAGATTTAGATGAGGATATGCTTGCTTCAATGCAAATGCTAATCCACCTGATGAACCTCCAACGTCCACAACGGTTTTTACCTTTGTGAAGTCAAACCATTTCGCAAGTTCTTCTCCAGCTTTTATCGCTACAGGCATCGTGTTTCTGAATGTGTTCAGTAGTTGTTCATAGGTGGATTGGTTAAAGTCATAGTAGTCTTGTGGTTCCCCTGTTTTGATGGTGTCAGCTATTTTGACTGCTGACATCCAGTTCCAGTAGTTTAAGTGTGGGTTTACGTAGACATGGTTTCCCAGATAGTTTGGTTTGTCCTGAACTAGATATTGTTCTGCTTCCTCTGTGTTTCTGTATTTGTTGTTTTCGTGTGCTAAGAGTCCAGTTGCTACTAGGGCGTGTAGGAGTTTTTCTATTTGGTTTTCTTTGACGTTTAGTTTTTGTGCTATTTGTTTTGTGGTTAATTGGTTGTTTGATAGAGCGGTGAATATGTTTAGTCGAAGTCCAGCTAGAAATGCAAATGATTGATAAATTGACGAAGAAAGTTCCATGATTCTTGTGGGAAGCATTCTAATCAAGAATAGAGTTACGGTGAATTGTGGATAAAATTATGGATACTATGAGGCGGTTAATGAAAAAAGGGGAGAAAGATTATTTGGAGAAAATGGGAGGTCTGCCTAATCGATAACTGAGATTGTCCACCTGCTGTGCGAATCCACTCATCGTCCTTTGATATTCTTCATTATTCCAGAGTTTTGCAAAAGCGTGAGTGTCTTTAAACTCTAATAGCCACACCATATGACCAGTATTATCACCGAAAGCTGTCGATTTGTAGAAGTCCTCTTTGCTCAGCTTGTCAAACAATGGTGTAGTTATTTCGTTGATATATTTCCAGTAATCTTCTTGCCGTTCCCTACCTTTAGGTAAGTCATATTCCATCATAAGATACAAAGTCAATTTTTTTCACCATCTATCGTTGATTCTTCTTTTCCATTTTTGGATAAGTAGAACCTATGAATGAGTTGAACAAACCTTTATTTTAATGTTTATTGACGGTTAAGTTATGGTTGTTTCACAATTTTTACTCGTTGAGCCGTAATAATTGTGGATAAAATTATGGATGTGTTATGTATCGGATGAATCTAAAATATTATATGTATATCAGATTAAATCCTTCATGGTTCTGTCAAAACAACCAAAATAGACAGAGCTAGGCGAAAAAAATGATTGGACAAATCTATTTTGACTGGAAAGGTAATTGAGACTCTGTAAAGGAATACGGTAAAAAACTAGAAGAAGCATGCAAAAAGACAGGAACCAAGTTCCTTGGCATATATAGTCCAAATCAGGATAAGTGGAACTTTTGTGCTTTGATTGAAATAGAAACCTGTAACGATCTTTCCGAGACATTCAGCGAAGCTGGAGGAATGCCCGAAACGATGTCGCATGGTATCTTCAAGTATTATGTTAAAACATATCCATAAACAGCAATCTTACCACAAATCCTTTTTTTATTATTGAAACCACTCAGACGCTGATTCTACGGTGAAGTGAGGATAAAATATTCGATTGATATGTGAAAAATAAAAGATTGTGAGGGGAAGTAATTATCCAAAAACTTCCCCTTTCAGTCCTATCGTTTAATCGAAGCTAGACCGTTTTTGATTCCAGTGGTAGCCCACTTACTCCATGGCAACGTGAAAAACTTGAATCCCCTCTCAACAAAATCACTAGGGTCTTGTCCTCCAGGGATGAAATACATACCAGAAATAACCCCGGCGTTTTCACATGCGCTCACGATTTTATCCAGTGTTCCCTGGTACTTTGGGTTAAGGTAATCCAAGGGGATGTCCAAGTTTATCGAGAGGTCACTGGGACCCACAAGGAGAACGTCAACTCCGGGAACGCTAAGTATACCGTCTATATTGCTTAGCGACTCCATCGTCTCTATCATCGGTATAATCAGCAACTCCTCGTTGACCGCATCCATGTACTCACGATAATTATCGAATTCTCCCCACTCGCCTCTCATCCCCGCGGAGCTTCTTTTTCCATCAGGTGGATACTTGCACCAGTTGACCATGTCGATGGTTTCTTGTTTCGTGTTGACCATAGGCACTATGATGCCTCTGGCGCCTATGTCGAGGGCGTAACAGATCTGGTCCTGTTCGTTTGCCCCTACCCTGATGATGGGGCTAGCTTTCTTGCCCCTCATAGCCTTGAGTTGGTGTTGCAGTTCCTTGATTTCCACTGGCGAGTGCTGAGTATCAAAGAGAATGAAATCAAATCCTGCATCGGCTAAAAACTCTACAGGGCTTGATACCGAAGCGGTTGTCCCAATGGCGGCCTTACCCGCCTTTAACATATCCTTTACACTGTTCATACAGATTAAACCCCTAAAGTTTAGTCATGTATATTTAATATATTTTTTCTTGCGAGCATTTTTCATTGACATTTTTCACTCGACGCTAAGTGAACCATCCAAAAAAGAAACGAGTGGTAGCTGAGAATAAAATATTCGCCCTAAACGCGCGCGCAGCAATCAATTCCAATAATGTGACTGTATGTTTGATAATCCTTTATTTTGGGTATCCTACTGTCTGTGCAAACAGAATCCGCTGGTTAGGACGCAGATTGAATTCCGCGACGATACTTTCCTTATCACAATTGTGGAACCATGTAGCCAGTCCCTGTGAAGCCGCGAAAAGGTAGACATTCTGGGCAATGAATCCCGTATCGGTGTAATAGTAAGATTTCTGAACTTCAGGGTCCCCAATCCTTGGGTCAGGCTGGTCAGGTCCAAGATCATAGCGCGATGGATCTACAATGTAAAAAATGTTTACCGGTGCGATAGCCGCAGTACCTCTGCCGGACATCATGCGAAAGTCCCCTGCTGAAATGGGTGTCAGTTGATGAGGAATTGCTTCATACAAATATAGGCCATCTTTCAGGGCAACGTACAGGTCAATTTCTTGTGAATTGCTTGCCGAAGGGGCTGTCCTTCCTGGTTTATGAAAGGATGCCTTCTCACGATTCACTCCAAAGGCTGCCCAGAGGAGGTTTGAGAGAATCTGAAGTGGGAGCTTTCTTGAACTAATACTTCGATTGGTCTGCCTGAGTTGGAGGGCTTCCAGCACAGATTTACCGCCTTTTCTCGCAGGTTCAGGTAGGATAATTGGTTCCATTATCAATTAGTTAGGAATATCAAATATTATAATTTGACTCCTCATGCGTGCAGTCCATAATAAGAATAGGTTATTCTAGGGCTTATTTATCTGAAAGAGGCTGTTTCCTGTTATGTATATAGATGTATTAGATTGAGATGAACTCTCGTATAGCCTTCTCAAACTGGTCGCTGTGAGTAAAAGGAACATTATGATCAGCACCATCTATCGTTTCAACATGCAGATCACTCATTAGCATCGTCATCCTGTCGACTTCCTCTTCAACGGCACTATGACTCTCAGATCCTCGAACAATCATTGTAGGCACTTTAATATTCTTGAAATATCTCCAACCATCACCATCCTGAACTAGTTGAGTTTTTCGACTTGGATGAGATGACATACTCCAAGCATCATTCTCTTCTTTGAAAAACAAACTATCTAGATTACCATACCAAAAAGCCCTTGGAACATCAGGAAGCCGTTCTGAAATCCAATCTACAGCTGACTCTGTGTCTCTGAATTCAAATGGGATATCTTGTTCACTTGTAACATGTTGAGGTGTAGCGTATGTTCTTGGGGTTATGTCAACGATAACCAGTTTCTCGATGTTTTCACCGTATAAAGATGCTAGTCTCATGGATATCATTCCACCGAAGCTGTATCCTATGAGATTGTATTTGGTGTATCCAAGTTCTATTGCTGCTTGATGCATAATTCCTGCATGTTGTTCATACCCTATTGGTGATAGGGGGTTGCTGCTTTTTCCATGTGCCAGCAGGTCGAATGCGAGTATCTGGTATGAATCTGACATGTTTTCTAGGAAGTTTTTAAAGTTGAGTGATTGAGTGAAATGACCGAACCCATGAAGCAATACTATCTTGGGTCCTCTTTCACCATACTTATAATAACGAATACGATGCTCATCAACTTCTACGAAACCAGATTTCATAATATGAGTTAAGGTGAATTGTGGATAAAATTATGGATTGATAAATACACGCACTCTTGTTCTAAACTATAGTATTATATCCCAATCAAACATTTTAACCGATGATAAAATGACGAAGGATCGTTTTAGACAGTGGTCACTTTTCAATTTGGTATTACTGGGTCTGATACCGCAAATTATTGTAGTAGGTTCTATGCCATACATATCAATAGATAGACTATGGAACTACTCAGAGGTCGCAGTTCTTGGAAACGTAACCAGCATTCAACCATCAGTTGAAGGTGGTTTTTATAGAATCGTAGAAATAAATATTGAAGAATCCTTCATTCAACTATTGAACGAATCGACAGTAAAGATCAGGATTGAGGGCGGAGAGTTTGGTGGTATGGGAATCTGGGTAGAAGATTAACCTGAATTTGAAGTAGATGAGCGTGTCTTCGTCTTTCTACATATTCCCGAAGTGATCAAAGGTGATTATCAATACGTTGTCTTCGGTCTGTCTCAGGGCAAGTTCAGTGTAAACGGATCAAAGGCGTTTCAAGAGACTGGAAGAACGTTTGAGATTCCACAAATTGTGAAACCAGAGATTGATGAAGTAAAACCATATAATGGTTTCGAGTTTCAGCAAATCCTTATTGTAGCTCTTGGAGTTGTGCTTGTGTCCATCTTCATTGTCTGGTTGCTATCTCCCAACTAGAAATGAAATGTTTGAGATAGGCGACAACATACCCATTACTATCAGTTGAGCTATCGAGAAGTGAGGATAAAATATTCGATGATGAGGATATAATCAGATATTTGACATGGGATATAGCTCGCGTATTGATATATCGGTGGTTCCGTTCCAGTGTCGAAGGTCGTGGACAATGATTAAGTCTCGTTCAAGCCACTTTCAGAAATTACTTGTACACAGATACCGGAGTCAATAATTTTTTTTCTCAATATTACAGGTTACTTGAAGCAAGATTTGTAGCGTGGGGTGGATTTGAACCACTTTCCTCTGTTTTTTATTCTTTCTAGGATGTTTCAAAGGAATGAGTGGTGAAGTAATTCAGGTTACATATCTCACAGTTTGTGGTTGCCTCTATTGATCTCCTAAAACGTGATACGAACTGGTTGTTTCCCCCTTCAGTGAAGTGGATGGGGATAAAGTATTCTGGTTCGATTATTTGAATCACATTAACCACCTCATCATTCGCCATGGTTTGACATCCAGGCCCTAAAGGTAATAACGCTACGCTGATGGTCCCGGTTAGTTCTTCATATTCCTGGATGTTCTTGGAGTCACCTGCGTGAAATATCGTGAATCCATCGATATCGATGATATAGCTGGTATAATCGCTCTCAACTGGGTGACTCGCTGGAGTAGTGGCTACCGGGGAAAACGTGTACATATAGAAAGCAGTGACCGTGACTGGTCCAAACGTCAACTCATCCTCAGGGACAACTTCAACACCGTTGTGCCTCGCGATCTCGGTGTCCATTATCGCGGGGAACACGTTCACAGTTCCATCTTTCTGCAGCATGTTAATTGTTGATGCTTGGTAATGGTCGCCATGATCATGGGTTACCAGTATCACATCGGCTGGAGAATCACTGTACTCTCGGGGGAGATCAATTGGATCAATGTAGATTCTCATATCTTTCGCCTCTATCATGACACCCGCGTTCGCCAGAAGAGTTACGTTGATCCCGCCTTCCATGTTTCCAACAACGTTGGTGGGTGAGTTGACTGGATTACCTGTGTATTGTGCTAGGATGGCGATTAACACTAGAACCGCGCCTGACCCCAGGATGGTTTTTTCTTTCATTGAAAGAATCATAACGCTCATATGATCTTGGAATGAAGTTTGCAGTTAAGAAATTCGCATGAATGATACTATCTCTCAACACCAATGGTATAACTTCAAGACATAATTCACCTGCTCAAAGGCTTGATAGACGAGGGGAGGGGGGGGGGAACACGACGAAGCCGAAAACAGCCTTATTTCCACAAATACAACCCCAGAACAGCCCAGATTCGATTCTGATCTACGCAAAAACGCGGTCTATTCAACGTAAAAACGCATTCCACAACCCGTGAATAAAGCGTACTGCATATAGACAAACTACGATGGAAGAACGCCTCTCCCTCTCTGGATACAAATATGAGAATGGTAGCGGGGGGTAGATTTGAACTACCGACCTTGGGGTCATGAGCAGCGCGCGCAACAGATTTTTTTATTGGTTGTTTAATATAGTTAACATGGTTCCAAGAGAGGAGCTTCTCTCCCGGTACCAAACAGAGATCCATCCAGAGCTGCTCGACCCTCCTCTGGAGCTTCTCAACCTTCTGAAAATAGTCGATGAGTATCTTCTCTGGCTTTCAGATGTGGAGGATTCCGGGCTAGACGACGAATTCTCCGACCCAAAGATGGGTGCATTCGACTTAATCGTCGAGGCCTTCATGAAGGGCGTCGGCAACCTGCTAAACGAGATAGTCCGTGTGCAACATGATGTTCCAGCCTTGGAGGCCAAGATCAACGAGTACACGGTCTGGGAGGGGCAGGCTGAGGAGTACGACGAACTGATACCAGGCTTGAGGGGGAGGCTGGAAGGCACGTTCACGGAGGGGAACAGGGTCATCCAGAACAAGTTGGAGTCCTCGCTGCTCGGAGTCATCGCCGAGATGAGGGAGGACGGCGAGTCACCCGAGTTCCTGAACCCCCTGTATCTCCGCTTCAACGACTTGGAGAACCTGGTCTACGACGTATCCGAGTTCAGCCTCCTCGAGTTCCTGAAAGATCAGCTGCAGCCCACCATCGATGAGGGCCGCAGGGTCTTCGAGGCGTTTGTCCAGGAGGCTCTCGACGAGATTGTTCAGGAGCGCATGGAGACGGGAAACGTCGATCACGCCGTCGAGAGGATACTGGGCTGGGAGTTGCTGAACTATTACACCGAGATCGGCGAAATGATCCTTGAAGCCGTCAGGAGGTGCCTCGTTTTAACCCTCAGCTACGATCTGGTGGTAAAGCAGAGGACCGAGGGGAGAGGCAAAGTCCATACTGGCGGGCTCTTAAAACGGTTAGGCATAGACCTAGGGCTTGCACGGCTGTTCATAAGGAATCCGAAGCCGACGCACGACGTCGACATCATGCAAATCCATTTCCAGGTGAAGAACCTCGAGCTCGGGCTGACCGAGTGGGAAACCGAGCCCAGAAGGTACGTGCTGAGCGGCGCCAAGAGGCTCCAGTATCCCACATTGGTTCTCCCCGACGACATGCGTAACATGGATCACCTAGGCTACTCCGTTGAGCCCCCGGAGATGGATCTCAGGTTCAGGCTCACCGTCACGCTTAGAGGCTCTGGGGGCCAAGAGCTCACGCTGGAGATGAAGACCGATACGCCGGCGAAGAACCAGATCGCGAACTGGTTCGTTGCCTCCCACGATTTTCTAGAGATCGAGTCGAACCTGGTGATACCCGAGGACCTAGAGTCAAGGGCGCTGGGGGAGGTCGAAGATGTCAGGGATGCCTCTGACGAGGCCACGCTCGACACTATTGAGAGCTTCCTTGAGCAAAGCATGGACTCCATACAGGAACTCAAGAGCCTCGTGGACGAACTCAGCCAGGCGAAGAGGCTGACATACAGGTTCACGGATCTGGAGGCGACTGGGGGATCGCCCTACGTCTTCAAGGAGTACAGCTCAAGCTCCAGCGATACCGCCGAGGTAAAGCTCTTCGGGGGAACGGCTACGGGGACAGGCTCCTCGGATCGTGAGACAAAGCTCACGATAAGAATCGAGTAACCATGTCTAATATCCGGGTACAAGAAAACCTCGGGGGATTCAGCCCCTCATCTGAATCATAATAAAAACACCTAGAATGGTAGCGGGGGGTAGATTTGAACTACCGACATTGGGGTTATGAGCCCCACTGGTTACAAGTCTTTGGTAAAAGTGGGCGGTAATTACGGGTTTTCGCTCCATATGGGCGCGTGTCATCTGTTATATAATTATATTAAGATACAATATGGGTTGAACAATGAAAAAGGTGAGTATTTTTAATGAAGTTATTGGCCCAATCATGAGAGGCCCATCAAGTTCTCACACTGCCGCTTCTTATCATCTAGGAAAATTAATTCGAGACCTGTTAGATGAAGCCCCTAAACAGGTAATAATCAGCTTTGCAAAAAATGGGTCCTATGCTGAGGTGTATCACCAGCAAGGTAGTGATTTAGGGTTTGCCACTGGGATAATGGGCAAGGAAATAATCTCTGACGGTTTTACTGACGCTCTGAGAAACGCGGAAAATACTGGAATAGATATCCAGTTTAAAGTCAAAGAGTTTGAACAAAAAGTTCACCCCAACACAATTTCCATCACCGGCGTATCAAAGGATGGCTTCGAAATAGATGTTCTAGCAAAATCAATTGGTGGGGGGGCTGTCCAAGTTGATGAACTTAACAAGTGGCCTGTCAACATCACGGGGGATTCATACGAGATTATTATCGATTTTGACACGAGGAAATCAGATATCATTAAATCTGAGCTTGGCAGATGCGAGGGCATCATTTCCGTAAGTGAAAGGAGTAGGGGAACTCGTTCCCTGATAACTCAAAAGATGAGCAAGTCTCCGGGCGAAAATACTTTGAAAAGGCTTAGTGATATCGATGGTGTCTGTAGGGTTTGGCGCATAAACCCATTTTTCTACACTCCAATAGGCGAGGCGCTTTTTTCGAGCGCCCAAGACATGGTGTCATCGGCAATGGAACGTAATCTTTCATTGGGCAGGGTATCCCTGACCTATGAATCTACGCTGTTAGGTATCTCAGAAAAGGATGCATTGGACGAGATGTATAGGAGGTACCTTCTGATGAAGTCTGGAGTCGAGAATGGGTTAAAATTACAGGAAGGCATGCAGCTTTTAACCCCTACAGCGGGAAAGATAATGAAGGCTGAAAAAGAAGGCAAACTGTACACTGGTGGCATTCACACGAGGGCTGCAGTTAGAGCCTTGGCCGTTATGCACGTTAACAGCAGCATGGGTGTGGTCTGTGCTGCTCCTACAGGTGGGGCTGCTGGTACCCTACCCGGGGTATTCATAACCCTATTTGAGGAAAAAGGGCTAGGTAAAGAAGAAATAGCTCTTGCCATGTTTGCTGCTTCGGCTGTGGGTTTGATTTTAGCTACAAAGGGAACGTTTGCCGCTGAGGTCGCAGGGTGCCAGGTCGAAATTGGTGCCGCCGGAGCCATGGGCGCAGCAGCTGTCGTGGAGGTGGCTGGGGGTTCAGCAAAAGAAGCATGTGAAGCAGCGGCAATCTCGTTCCAGAATACGATGGGGTCCGTCTGTGATCTAGTTCAAGGTATCGTGGAGATCCCCTGTCATACTCGAAACGCGGTTGCAGCTTCATCGGCTTTCGTTTGCGCGGATTTGATTATGGGTGGATACATTAACCCTGTTCCCCTGGATGAGACGATTGATGCGGTGATGTCAGTGGGTAAAATGCTTCCCAGAGAACTCAGGTGCACCGCACTTGGAGGAATCGCCTTGGCACCATCGGCCCTACGCATGAAAAACCTGAAACATGCACAGGATTCAGTAAACATGGTTGGAGACAGTTGACGGGTTGATCATTCTTTTCCTTAACGGGAGTCTTCTGTGTATTGGGTTTTAGATTCCTCAGACTATAAGGTCTTGACGATATTCTCAGAAGTGGGCGCTAGTAGTATGATAGCGGGGGGGGGGGGGGTAGATTTGAACTACCGACCTTGGGGTTATAAGCCTCGGAAGCATTACGGAGAGTCTGAGCGACGACGTCACCCCCGTGGCGTCCATAGACTCGGTCCTGACCCTCAACACGGGGGACGTCGTCACCTGCTGTACCAACCACGAGGGGCCGGGGATCCTTCAGGACGGCGAGGTGGTGGAGATGGAGATAGAGATGATAGGCCGCATGACCCTCAATGTCTCGGACCCCCTGAAGTGGGTCTGGGAGCGGGGCGTCTATATGGGGGTCGACTTCACCAACCCCGAGGGCGTGAAGAAAAACCGCCCTAGAGACAACTGAATCCATCCCGCTAGCAGACATGCTCTGCTCAAGTTCGCGCGAGCAATTACTCCCTTTCAAAATAAAGAATGTTGAAAATATGAAAAATCCTAAAGTTCTTTGTGTTCAAATCGGCATATATTTTCTATGATACCATAATAACGCGTATGCAATTACGTGCGATTGTGTCAATGAATAGGGATTGTGAGAGAGATTTTGAGAAATTGTGTTGGTGTAAGTAGGGGAGTGTGTATGAGGGAGGATGCGAGAATGTATAGCGCGCGCAAGTATAATTAATATTCTAAATTAGTGTGTGGCGGGCGTTTTCCATATAATGTAGCCAAAATATTATTCAAAATTTAGTCTTCTTTTTAATTTCATTAAACTGTCACGCTCTTTCCTTTCCTCTAATTCAGTCTTGGCTTTTTGTTGAGCCTTTTCACCCAAATATTGGCGATATTTTTTATTTGTGGTTTCAACATCTTGGGTAAGGTCCTTAAGATGATATTTTTCTAATTCATCCAGGGGACAATGAACAACAATATTTTTACCTTCAATCCACGCTCGTCTCCACATAGTGTGACGAGGAAAACGACGTTCTGCATTAAATATTTCGACCCAATCACTCGAAGGCTCGGACGAAAGAATCAGATTTACGTTGTATAATAATTTTGAAGGGTCTGGATTGTAGGTTTTACTCTCATCGAGACCAACTATCCGAATGTCATCAAAACCCATAAGGAGATCTTCTGGTTCACTTACCCACACTGCTTCGGTTTGTTTTTCTTCTTTTCTAGTAACTTCAATAGATTCAATTCCTAGTGAATCTAACAATTTCTTAACACTCGATTCAAATTTATCAGGCGTAGTAAAATCAGCATATAATTTGTCACGTAAAAATGGCGGTATTTCAACAGGTTCCATTAAAATTGGTAAAACAACAACCTGTCCTTCTTCAATTTCTTTTTGTATAGCAATTTCTAATTCTCTTTGTACCCATTCTGAATTAACAGAGTTATGTGATAATATTACACCGAAATAATCTGTATCTATTATTGCGGTACCAATCTTTTCAGTTAAAGAATCTCCCACTTTAATTTCAGCTTCATCAATCCAGATATTTACACCATTTTGCCTTAATTCCTCAGCTAACCTTCTTACAAAGAATTTATCTTGAGAGCTATGAGCAAGGAAGATTGAAGGTCGTTCTACTTCTTCTTCTGTATGAATTGGGTTTGACTCAAGAAAAGATAGAACAGGTTCAAAAGCATCATGTAAATAATCACGCCTACCTTTATAGGTGGGAGATTGTGGTTGAATAAAATTCCAAAAATCAGTAAGATTATCTATATGGAAAAGGAACTCTGGTAATTCATCTTGGATCTGTGAGACTGTTAGAAGCTCTTCACGAAGATTTTTGTACGTATCATCGCTGGCTTCACGACCGGTTGCTTTAGATATTAGAATACTTTTTATTAAATCAATTTTCTGTGAAACTTTTCTGCCAGACATATGTTCATCCTCATTTAAACTTGATGAATTAGCTGTGTTATTTTATTTTTATATATTATTAACTTATTCGTTTCATTCGGAAAATTGTGCAATCGCACGTGGTAATTACTTTCTACCGAATTTTGTGGGTGTAATATTAGTGTGTGTGTATGAGAGAATGGATGAATGAGGGAGAGATTCGGTGGCTGGGTGGCTGTGAGTTGGGGAGAGGGTTTGGGTTTGGGGGTAAAATTTAATCTCCCAATCACGCTCAATAAATATTCACTAATTCATTTTCCTTTTAACGTCGATGTATTCTCTGTAGATACTGATCGCGTTGTTATTCCGGACGAACCTAGAGTAATCCACCATGAACGCCACCCAGATCAGACCGAGGAGCACCTCCCCCGACACCCTCCCCGGCCTCTGCAACCCGTGGAGCACGTTGTTGGCCTGCACCGTGAGCCCCGCCAGGGGCACCGCGGCCCCGATCCTCCATAGGATCAGCCTGTTGTTCAGCTCCTCCTTGTACCCCACCATCCTCAGCAGCAGCCCATCGTCCACAAGCCCCTCAGTACTCCCCCACCAGCGCCCTGAACCGCTTCCGCCTACGCGACCGAATATTATCAAAAATACATACGAAAACGTGATGCATGACTAATATTTATTGATGATTAGACGTGAAATTATGAAAAATGATCATTGTCTAAGACCTTGCTTAATTCTCTAATAAAACGCCATAATAAATCCGAAATTGAACCAAGCTGGTAATCACCAACGCGTGGATCATAATCCGGATATCTTTCCATTAATTTTTTCTCTACAAGATGAATTTCATTTTCAACATTCTGAACATCTCCCTGCAAAGCTGGATTTATCTCCCCGTTCACATACAACAGATCATCAGATCGCGAAGCAAAATCCAATGCAACATCAATGAAGTTGCAGAAAGACTGATTCAAATCCCCTGTCATTTCATATGACACATTTGATAAAATTCGCTCCTCTCGTGGAATATACTCTAATTCTAACTCTCTAATTCCGTTCCTGAATTCACGGAGCATCAATCTGGCATCGTTATTCAAATTAATAATTTTCCTCAAATACTGTAGCGGTAAATCCTCGGATACAAATCGTGGAAACCAGTTTACATCTAAATACGGGCTCAATCCGGGTTCTATTACTCCTTCGCTGAGAGCATCACAGTAAATCTTAGTGTCCGGAAAAATATTCATGATATAACATGTAACCCCATCGAGATGCAAACGCCAGCTATGAAAGAGAGAGTCCCTGATGTCTCCTTTTGTCTCCCTTGGACCACCGAAAATAAATGTCCCATTGACAATAATCTCTCTTCCCACTTTTTTCGCGATTCTACGGAGTTTTTTCACTGCCTTGAAATGATGACATATTCCAATGTCTTTCCTAACTTTCTCCAGGGCCCTGTCGGTGCCCTTCTCTAATCCAAGATTATATTCAACACAACCAGATTGAATCATCGAGGTTAATACATTATCGGGGAGGTCTGATATTACATCAGCCCGGATTTCGATAAGGTACTCAATGTTAAGGTCTGACTTAATCAACAGATCGCATAATTCTAGTACTCTTTTTTGCTCGTTGGGTGATGCGGTTGTGAAGAGAGATTCAAAGAAGGCGAACGTCTCGATTTTATATCTCTGATTCATGATGGATATTATTTCGAAAATATAACGAGCTGGATGGAGTCGTCGATCTCCGGAACTGCTGCAGAAACTGCATTTGAAGGGACAACCACGGCTTCCTACAAGGATACCATGAGGGAGATGGGTTAGATAACTCCTCCATGATGTAAAGCGACGAATATCATCTTCGATGTATCCCCAATCAGCATCCCCTTGAAAGTAGCCTCGATCGGTATAGATTACAGGATCTCTCCTATCTGAGAGCGTGTAATTATATTGTGTAGTGACATGTTCGCTATTCCAGTACTCATCAAGCAGATCAAAATCTGGCAGAGGTGAGTCTTCGAGGTTGGGGGGGTCTCGTTCTATAAAATCATTAGACCTTGTGAGAACACCGGGTATATCCCCCAGTTCGTTGAGAAAATCCATCCAGGAAGATGTAACTTCGTCTCCAACGAATTTTAAAGTGTAAAGATCAGCAATTTCGACAATGGTTTCCTCTGCTTCTCCTACTACTACCCCGTCAAGTTTCTGGCAGACATCCAATAGTTCCCTATCTAATGAAATATTTTTACCGAAGTGAGGTCCACCAGCGATAAAGAATGTTTCTTCGTAACGTTCTCGAATTTTTTCTATCAAATAAACCAGTTCGACCAGATGATACGTTGTGATGGGACCAAGAAAGAGTAGATGGGGCTTTCTTTCATCGAGATATTCTAACAGTTTTTCATGATTCTCTTCACTTTTCTGTTCGAAATATTGTTTGGGAAATGACCATATATTGGGTGGTTTGTTTTCTATTTCCGTTAGTTTTCTTAGAATGCAGACATGTTCTGAGAAACCGATATTTGTGTAGTTCTGGTTCTTGAGGCATGCGCTGAGATATAACATCCCTGAAGGATACGAGATACTTTCGTCCGGAGGTTCTACAAGGTTCAAGAAGTCGATGCGAATATCGGAATTCATGCTTTTCAACTCTTTCCTGTGTTTGAGTAAAATGTTTAATTATGTTTAATCTTTACTGCCAATAATAAATAAGTTATACGCGTGTTTATCAAGATAAGTAACCAAACCATGCGCGCGAGTAGTTAGTTAATCATAGCCGTAGGTAGCGAGGGGTAGATTTGAACCACCGACATTGGTAGGAATAATGTTATTATTTTTCGTTTGAATTAACTCGAATTTTAGTTTTTAAAGCTGAATAAGAAATCCATGTGATTTTTTAGTAATGTTATGTCCTATTCCATTTGGGATATAAACCATTTATCAAGAATCTTTCTAGTAGCTTACTGTCGCATTTTACTACTAAATCTTTTTCGACTAACTTAATAGTAAAATCGTTGATTTTCTTATCTTGGAGAAAGTAAATTGAGACTTTTTTACATTCAGGTAATACCTTCATCATTTGTTTATTAACATATTGATTGGTTTTCTGTCTTGGTCCAGGTTTTCTGTATTGTCTCATTCGATGTCTAATGCGATTGCTAGTTATTCCGATATAGTGTACTTTGTTATCAATGGAGAATAAATAACATCCATTTTCCTTTGAGACCGAATATAGGTTAAAATCTAGCTCAGTTTCATTTAAATAAAATTCACCAACTTCTGTAAAACCGATGTGAATACAATCAATATAGCTTAGTTTTGAGACTCGACCAATGATATTCCCTGTTCTTATTGTTCTTCAACCTCACAGAATTCACATCTATCAATAATCTCGGCCAAGAGGCAAGTAAACACCAGTATTTGTAGCGCCTTCCATGGGGTCTGTTTGGAAACTAAATGAGCTTTAGGATTTCTTATGCCTAATACAGAACCAGCAAATATGAGTTTATATCCATCAAGTTCGTCTTGAAGGACTCTTGTGTTAAGATCACTCCATTTTAAGATGGGATTTTTTACATCAAAGACTTTGTGCATCAGACTTGCTCCGCTTAATTCGTTTCCTCGGTTGTCTTTAGGATAGCCTGCGCTCTCCTTAACCATGTTCTCAAGTTCAATTTGGGCATCAAGAACGGCACTTCGATATTGCTTATTATTCCAATGAGAACGACTAACCCTTCGAATCCGAGGGTGATCAATTAAATGGTCGTACAGAATAATGGCCAGTTCCTCTTTGTTTTCATTCTTTTTAATATTTAGAAGAGTTTTAAGACTTATTGGCTCTTTTCTATGAGTATTAGTCAAGGATTCTTTTCTTGGTTGTTGTGCAGAACGATCTGAGATAACGAGTTTTAACCCAGTTCCTAGAATTTCCTTCACTTGCTGAAGCTCCTCATCAGACATTTCTGCTGAAAAGTCAAGCCCCTGCTCATGTGCGTAAGCGTATGCGCATACCGTTATCGGATAAAGATTTGCGAGACTTTCACGCTTTTCTATTACTTTTCTCCTAATTGTTTGTGGATGCCGTTCTAATTGTTCAGCAATTGATCGAAATAAACCATATTTTATCCGTGACAGGCACTATACTTCCTTTTCATCAGTTGTTATCAACCATTTCGAGGGTACATGATCGATTATTTTCATTGGAGGTTTTCCTTTGACATATTCTACTAAATTTGCATCAGTTACAGATTTTAAGAATAGAGAAACCGCCATTGCACTTACGCCAACCTCTTCGGCGATATCATTAGGCATACGTTCACCATTAATCGCAATCCACATCTTTCTGCGATTTTCGCTAGTGATAACTTCATTCAGATAATCATCAATCTTCTCTGAATGCGCTATATTTAATGTTCTTTTTATCGCTCTTAGTTCAAATAATCTATCTTCAACATCACTCATCATGCTGCTCCTCCAGAGCCTTTGATGGTTCTTTTTGTTGATTTGCAGCGCGCGCCTGTTCCATTTCAGGTAAAATTAATCCAAATTTTTCGAGATTGAATGATTTTACATATCTAGTTCCACCTCTAACTCTTTTTGGATCAACAATACAATTTGTGAACCATTCAGACCACCAATTTCTCACTGTAAAATCACTAACCCCGCTAACTTTCGCAATTTCACGAGAAGTTTTTTGTCCATCACTTAAAGAATATACCAATCTTTTTTTATCAGTGTCTAAAACTCTTCTTAATTCATTTCGTACATTCTCAAGTCCGGAAAACCGAATCCATTTTAATATTTCTCTAAGTACTTCAATTATCTCCTCTTCATTGCTCATTATTTTTCATCCCTGAGGATTTTATCTATTAATGGAGGGACTGATATACCTAATTCATCAAGTGTGAAAATATGCACGAATCTTCCTGCATACTTGGGAGATGGTTCTACAATTCCAATTTTATTCCATTTTCGCCAGTAATTTGAAATAGTCATGTGACTGGTTTGTTTTGAAAGCAAATCTGATATTTTTCGGGTGCTTCTTAAACCATCAGACAATTCGTATATCAAAAGTTCGAGGTCTGAGTTGAGATTGTTCCTCACCAAGTCAATGATTCTAGGTTTCGCTAGGAGTTTCGTCCATTTTATCAATTCATCGACTTTATTTATTA
>JAOZHP010000085.1 GCA_026014815.1 Candidatus Bathyarchaeota archaeon | reverse complement strand
ACTTATCTGATAAAAGCAGACTCTAAATATAACTTGCGAAACTAGCAAATCATCACAAATTTTTCCGTGGAATTCGCAAAATATATATAGTTTTTCCGTGGAATCTATGGAGTAGGTAATAGTGAACATCTTCCCTCTCCTCACAACAATCGTCGCGGCTGCCTTCACAGCCGCACTCTACCAACAGTATAGGAGGAGAGGAAAAATTCACCAACTGTTATGGACCTTCGCCATGGCATTCTACGCGATAGCAGCGTTCATGGAGTTTCTTATGAACGGGGATATCTGGGGTCCCAGTGTTATCGCCTTCAAAGTTTATTACGTTCTATCCGCGCCCCTCGTAGGGCTTCTCGGCGCAGGTGTAATGTATCTCCTTGTTGACAAGAAGAAAGCGGACATATTCACAGCAATAATGGGTGTTTTATCCTTGGCCCTCATCGTAACAGGATTCATTGAGCCCATCAATCAGATTACCCTTGTTGAGGCCTTCGATGGACCACTTGGGGAGGCATTCCATCAAGCCATACACGCGTACCCAATGAGCGTGCGAAGATACGCCATAGCTATCAACATTGTTGGAGGACTTGTCTTAATTCTCGGAGCTGCATACAGTTTCCTCAAAGACAGACGACGCACATACAACTTACTGATTATTCTGGGAGGCTTGCTACCGGGGATGGGAGGCACACTCATGGGATTGCTTGGAGACCCCAATCTGTTCTTCGAGTTCGAGCTACTGGGAACCGTGTTCCTATACGCAGGGTTCATCTACAGTGATCGGTTTATCCAGGTGAGAGAAGCCCTAATGCAAGACCGGTTGAAGCAGATATAGGTGCGATTATCCGTTCAAGATTATTTTCACGGCTTGTTTTGACTGAATAACCATTTTATTACCTATTGATAGATACTGTTTCATCATGAACGTCGTTGAAATCGCAAAGGAGCTTATACGGTTCGACACGTCAGGGCCACCAACCAGAGAACAGCCATGCGCTGAATGGATAAGAGACTACCTTATCGACCTAGGAGTAGAAGCAGAGCTTCAGGTAGTGGATGAGGGGAGAGCAAATGTCATCGGAAAGATAGGTAAAGGGAAAGGTCCCGGCCTAGTCTTGTCTGGGCACATAGACGTGGTTCCTCCAGGCGAACTTGATTTATGGAAGGTATCTGGGCCATATGAACCCGTAGTGAAGAACGGATCTCTCTATGGTAGAGGAGCATGTGACATGAAAGGCCCAGACGCGGCGATACTCAAAGCAGTGGAGGACTTGGTAGACTCGGATTTCAAGCGTCAACTTACCGTAGTCTTCACGGCGGGTGAAGACACTGGTGGCTGGTATGTTACAAAGGTCATTGAGGATGGTTATGTGACCCAGAATGACGCAATATGTGGCTTGATCCCTGAGCCCAGTATGATGGAGATTATACCAGTCCACAAGGGTTCCGGAGGTGCATTTGTGAACATCAAGGGAAGATCAGCTCACAGCAGTCGCCCTGAGCTAGGTGTCAACGCCGTCCAGAAGGCAGCTGACTTCCTGATGGAGTTGAGGGCCCTCCAAGCCGAGTTAAACAAGGAAAAACATCCTCTTCTAGGACCAACCACCGTGGAGTGCACCATAATGAATGGTGGTTTCAAGACCAATATCATACCTGACTTGGCTCAGCTGACCATTAATTATAGGTTGATCCCGGGTCATGAGGCACCTGAAGTATCAAAAAAATGGTTCATGGATATAATAGAGAAACTAGAAGGAAAAGATGAAGACTTCAAAGCGGAGTTGGTAAGGCACAGTACAAACATGCCATTAGATGTGCCGTTGGATAGTCTTATAGTTAATACTCTAAAAGATATACTGGGAACCGAGCCAGTTGGCGCACCATACTACACTGAGGCTGTAAACTATACGCGTGCAGGAATACCGACAGTGATCTGTGGACCCGGTAGCATAGATCAAGCGCATACTGCTGATGAGTATATAAGTCTGGAGCAACTTGATCTCGGCGTAAAGACTTTTAAAGAAACAATAAAACGAATATGTCTATAATCTAATTCCTTTTTTTAGATGGAATATTGTATTACAAGTGTAAACATTTTCTGTGAGTATCTTTTAATAATGTTATTCTCACATGAAGAGAGTAACTAATAAAATGATCAAATGAAACTACAAAAAACTATATAAATGAAATAACAACAAAGAATATCAGGCGTACAATATGAGTGACGTTAAATTCGATTTAAAACCAGTGACAAGGAAGCCATCAAGAAAATACAGAAAAGGCAGCAAGTATGACCCAATACTCGATAGCTTCCTAGAAAGTGAATACGATCTCGTAAAAGTTGAAGTCCCAGAGAAAGACGCCAATTATCTGAGAACTCAGCTGAAGAAGAGAATTGACGCCAGAGACCTTCAAGACAAGATTGAAGTCTCCGTAGTCAACAACATTGCCTACCTTGAAAAGAAGTAAATTCTCATCAATATATCATCATTTTTTCATATATTACCACGAAAACGTAGATTTTATTACGAATAATGTGATAACACAAAAGAACCGTTGTATCGAAAAGTTTAGACTTCTTCAGTAGGGCAGCTTAGCCGTCCCACTAACTCCTCAGCCTCGGCTGGGTCGAGTTTAATTGTGTACAGGTACCTGCTGGTCCTGAGCTTTAGCTTTGTGTTATCGATGTTCTTCTTGACAATGCACCCTGTGGCCTTCTCTGATAGCTCCACGAACTCGTCCTTGTCAAATACTTCGATGGGCATTTTATATTTCTCTCCGTATTCACACTAAAAAGGGTCGTCTGTTTTAATGGTTTCGCTAGAAACGCCCCCTAATCAATGTCGAACCGGGGCTATTAATTAAAAAAACTAACCCAAAATCTTTCATTTAGGCTACTATGAACAAGTAAAAAAGGAAAAAATCAGATTTTGAACTCGTCACCCTGGTTGGGTGCGAATCCCTTTAGGTCCAACTCGTCACTGACCCACTCAGCCAAGAAGTCACAACTCTCTTCCTCGCCGTGGATCACGTAGATATCGGGTTTTCCCTTAAGCCCCTTGAGGAAGCTTTGGAGTGGGGTTCTGCCTGAGTGACTGCTAAAGTCGAAGTGTTTGACCTTGGCGTTGACCCTCTCGTCCCTGTCTTTAATGGGGAACATCCCAGTCTCCATGAGTTTAGCTCCCCCGGTACCTGGTACTTGGAAGCTTACAATGAAGACGCTGTTCTCTGCTCCTAGGGCGAGTTTCTCCATGTAGAACATGGCCGTGCCCCCCTGAAGCATACCAGATGGCGCTACGATTACGTCTGCTTTCTTGATTGCCTGCCTTCGATCTCTCCATCCACGAATGATGTGCACTTTTGACATAGCGTCCCGATACTTGCCCGGTGTCTTCACGCCGTTCGGGTTGTCGAGCATGACCTGGTTTACTGCTCTTGCCATGCCGTCCAGAATGATATAACCCTCGAATCCCTGTGCTCTGAGGATGTTCACTATCTCTTGGCTTCTGCCCACAGCGAAAGCGGGGATGAACACTTTTCCTCCGTCGTTGATGGTGCTTTTAACGTCTTTGATGAACTCTTTCTCAAGTTTCTTCCTATCGGGGTGCTCATGCATGGCGTAAGTTGACTCGACGACCACGGCGTCAAACTTCTTTTTCGGTATTTTTGCTGCCTGACAGATCCTTGTCTGCACGGTGTTGAAATCGCTTGTATAAAGGATCTTTTTCCCGTTGACCTTCAAGTCAACCATGGCGCTTCCCGGTATGTGACCTGCGTCCAGTAGCTGGAACTCTATGTCTTTGAGCTTGACTTTCTGACCATACTTCAGGTCGTTCCTGCACTCCTGCATCTTGTCGAGTTCAAGGTACTCGAAGGGCAGATAATAGCTGTTGAGCTTGATCATATCCTTGATGAGTATCTTCACCAGTTCACTGGTGGTCCTTGTGGCGAAGTAGGGTTTCTTCTCTGATAGATAGAATAGAGGCACGCCTCCACTGTGGTCCAGGTGAGCATGACCGATGACGATGCCATCAAGGTCCTTTGCCCTTATATGACCTGGGAACTCCGGTGGAGTTCCAGGTTTTACTCCGTACTCTAGGAGAAGGTTTGCTTTTTTTGATTTTACTACGACGGCGTTTCCACCGACTTTGTGGGTTCCACCGTTGAAACTAAGTTTTACCATTTCTTGTATTCCTAACCTAGCGAAACGGGTCACGTATCAGTTATTCCGTTTATTGTGAGCCGTTTCAGTCCTTTCCCTGACGACCAGTCGTCGCTGTGTCCTCTAGGGGGACAGGAATATTCTTGACTGCTTATTCTTTAAGGTTATCTTTCTTAAGACAAAAACGATGCATCGTAGATGCGTTACTTGCGCTATCCCCGGAAAACTAGAGAAGAGAACGTAATTTATTTGCAGTTTTTTCGCTCCACACACTCTCACTTTGAAGGGCTTTTAAACCTTCTATTTGCCTAGTTGCTTCCATTATCTTCATGTCTAGCGGTGAGTCTCCTCCAACCATCAATATTTTTTCGTGGCTCGTTGAATTAATATAGTCCAGAATCTTCTCCACCGTGAACTCTATTGTCTCGTGGTCTAGGGGCTCGGTCATCTCGAACTGTGATAATGGATAAGTCTCACTTAGAAGTTCAGGGACGACCCCGTAGGGAGCAGCGATGAAACAAATGTGGGCATCATCGAGCTTGTCTTCTATCTGCTCCTTGACTGTGAGGAACCCTGGGTAAGTACCGAACGGTCTGGTTGGCGGCGTGGTGAAAAGTATCAACGTGTTCTTTCCATCGGGTTTACCATAATTGACCTTAACCTGCTCATGATGTCTTGTGATCTGAGGCTTCGCGAGGCTGTGATAGTCATAGTAGAAGGCTCCGTGTCCTTTGAACCCTGGACTGGCTTCCTCCATATGTTTGCTGTATTCTGAGAGACGTTTCAGTGCCGCGGTCATCTGTGGGTGAGCCTTCGCCCTTGCCTCCACTAAGTCCCATAGGTCTCCTTCGACGATCGCCTGTTTGATTGTCTCCATCTCCGTCATGGTGACGTGGAGGTTATGCTCCGCGATCTTTAGCTCCCGTTCTCCACGGGGCAGGTCCTTGATGTCTTGTGGTATCGAGCTTCTACAGACGGGACAGCTGCATGGAAGATACTGGAGGTTCTTGAGTAGGACGGTTCCCCTGTTGGTCATGTACCTGTCGTCTTTGGCGTAGAGGATGTACGCGGCGGAGTCAAATAGGTCGCATCCCATGGCGACGCTCATGGCGAAGACCATCGGGTGTCCTGCTCCGAAGAGGTGGAGAGGCCGCTCTACAGGTACGTTGAGTTTAGCAGTCATTGTCATGTCCACTAGTACTGGGTACATGTATCGTTCCATGACCTCTGTTGGGCTACCGAGGGCGTGGACATCGAAAGGCATGACGCTAATCCTTCTAGCTGAGTCCGCGACAAGGTCAAGATGTTTTCCGCCCTGCACTGGCCCTACCCATAGGCTCGGTGAGTCTTCGATAAGCGGGAGGGCTGCCTCGGCTCTTCTCAATGTCTCCTCCACTGTGTACTCCACAGTTTCTCTGGGTACATCCCATCCTGTGGGTATGTCAAGGATGACGCTGATATCGGACTCGATGCGTTTCTGGAAGTTGACTATCTCGGGCTGGGTTACCTCTACTCCACCGTAGACGAGTATCTGGTAGGCCCCACTGTCCGTCATGACGACGCCATCATAATCCAATAGAGTGTGAACCTTGAGGTCAGGGATATCCTCGAAGTGGTTCTTGATGATATAGCTGTTGGTTATGACGATGTCGCAGCCGAACTCCCTCTTCATCCTTTTTGGGGCGAGTGTCTGGAGAACGGGGTTGATGACTGGCATGAAAGCCGGTGTCTCGACGACTCCGCTCTTTGTCTGCAGTCTTCCTATTCGTCCCAGTAAGTCTTTGTCCCTGACCTCAAATGACATGGGGATGTGTTACACTGCCATCTGTATTATTCTTACCGTTTTCATATTGAAAATAACAGAAAATTGATCTAAAAATGGTTTAAAAATGAAGTTTATCCAGAAGCCCTCTGGCTCTGGGGGAGGTTACCTCCTTCTTCTTCTTCTTCTTCCGCCGAACCTAGTGTCTGGCTGGTAGAGTACCCTAGAGTGGTAGTTCCTCTTATTCTTCCTTATGGGTCCTGTGCTCTTTTTTGTGCTTGTAGTGTCTACCTTGGGTGTCTGTGCTCTGACCTTACCTGCCTTGGTTAGTGATCCGTGTGTTGGTATTCAGTTCACCTCCGTTTTTATCCCATTATTTCATTCCCGAGTCCGGGAATCGTGTTGCAGTATCTACCATATTCTCACTTATATAAGTGATCAGAAAACGTGGTTCACTACAAATTTATTGATTCTCCCCCTTTACGTCAATTAAGCTGACGCTAGGTGAGAAGAACAGTCAGTTCAAATGAAAAATGGGGTTAAGTGGTTTCGGATACAAACCGTTTGTAAATATCCCTTACTCTATCCGCCGCTGGTCCCGTTCCCTCGATGATGCCTGTCTCGTTGAGCCTAATCTTACTCATGACAACGAGGATGCCTGCCTCAGGGAAGGCCTGAACCATGTTGGGGAAGACTCTCTCCAGCCGCTCTTTCAAGCCGTTAAGGTTGAAAGGAGTCTCCGTGGCCATTATCTTCGCGACGGTGTTCCCGGTCAGGAATAGTCGATGAAATAGTTTTCCTTGCAATCCCATGACGTCGCCCAGCGCAATGCTCATGCTCTGGCTATCGTAGCCCAATAGAATTCCGTCGTATGTCTTTCCCTGGGTGTCCTCGACGACGACAGGCTTGGATACTAGTTGACCTAGTTCTTCGAAGAATTTTCTTCCAGTTACAGCCGCCAAATTGTCTACCTCTAAACCTATCTTATTGTATGCTCCTATATAAAAATCCGAAACTTTTCTAATGTGGAATAACTCGGAGTAAATAAAAATTGGCTAAATATTCATCGCTTAAACCGTTTGAAGGTTACCTCTCCACTAGGGTTTCCCTGCTTTTCCTTCAAATGCTGAATGACTTCAACGGCTTCCTGACTGGACTGTGCTCTAGCTAGAATCTTTAAGTTAAAGAGGTTGGCACGGAAACCGCAGTTTGGACATGATCTGGTCCTGTTGGCTGTGTTTGCCATCATTAACTTACCGCAGCTAGGGCACCGTGCAATTATATACATGGTCTAGTCCTCAGTATCTCTAACGTCTCAGAGTACTGCATCCAGTCTATCTCACCTGAAACGCATTGAGCCGTACCATTTAGGATTGATATCATCTTCCTTAGGATCTCCTCAGTTGATGCATTGGAGGTATCAATCTCGCATACTAGTTCAGATGGAAAGGCTTCGAGCGCCTCGCTGCTACAGATACCAATGATCTCTGCTTCAAGGTTCTCCCAGACCTTCATATTGTTGTATCCCCTCGACTCGAGGATCTGTTTTAACTCCCAAGGTGCTCTTCTAAGCACGAACACCTGTAAAGCCGTGTCTGGGTTAACCAGATCGTGAGCATAGTGCCCATCCAGAATGATGTTTTCATCAGCCTCGAGTCGCTTTTCTAATGCGTCTCCGAGTTCTTCAAGGTTAATGATCAACGTTTCTCTTTCTTTATCCTCCTCGACGATGAATCCTTTCTCCATGGCATACTTTGAGAGCTCGATGTGGACTGTACCCAGCTCATTTGATAATAGTTTGGAGAGGGTTGTCTTGCCTGTCCCAGGCGTCCCCGTGACTACAATGGCTTTGCCTATGGTTATTCTTCCTCTTCTTCGTCTTTAGGCGTCTTGATCTTAATCATATCCCCGAGAGTCCTAGGACCCATTGGTCTAGATAAAACAGGTCCCTTAGTGGCTGGGGAAGTATCAAGGAGGTTTATTCCCAGCTCGTTCTGGATCTTCCTGATTAGCGTCATGTTGGGGTTGAGTTGCTCTTTCTCCATCTTCTTGATGACTGACTCCTTCTCGTTGAGCTTCTTGGCAAAGTCCTCAATCGTCAGACCTTTCTTCTGCCGGGTCTTTCTGATGAGGATTCCATATTTTTCAACGACTTCGATGGACTCTGCGACTTCGATGTCGCTTCTACGCCTGATCTGTGGTGCTCCACTGGGTCGTCTTCTAATCGGCCTTGCCTGAGGTTTTCTTGGGTCCCACTCTTGTTTGCTGAACTGTGCGCATTGACCGCATACAGTCATCTTCCCTCCCTCGATGACCCTGTAGTAGGGTTGACCATATATCTCTCGTCCACATACTTCGCAATGCATAATGAAACCTCATAAACTTCATAGTGAATCGCCTTATAAATCATAAACGTCTTCCCATATGCCATGAACAAAGACCTTGAACGGCTCAGAGCCATCGCTGATTACCAGTTTGAACGAGGCGCCGGCGCCACACTGTTCCCTGATAACACCAATGTCGAATACTCAAGAAAGACTGGGCGACCCAGACACATATCCATAGAAGGAGAGCTGGTCGCCAATTATCGGCCTAACGACGCTTTGTTCACACTCACTATAGCAGGTGCGAGAAGGCTTGTCGAGAATCTTGATGGTCGCCGGTACACTGTTCAAGCCTTGGATGATGTCGTGGAGTTCGTTGAGCAGGGTAAGAATTTGTTCGCCAAACACGTAGTGGACGCAGACGAGTCTCTGCGAGCCGGACAGGAGGTCATAGTTATGGACTCCAAGAAGACCGTTGTAGCTGTCGGTAAAGCTATGCTGAATAAAAAAGAGATGCTAGCCTTTAAAACAGGCGTAGCAGTCAAAGTGAGAAGGGGTAGAAAAAGGCACAGGTAGCTTACTTCTGGTACTTGTCTCTTAGTCCCGTCTTTTTCCGTCGGTCACCTTTCTTGAAGTGAGTTAGTCGGACAGCTGTGTCGTTGGATTTCTCGATCTCACGTGCCTCGTCAGCTAATTTAGCTGCGTGTCTCATGAGTTCGTGGGCCGCCCCCAGTATTGGTAAAGCCTCCTCTCTATCCTCGGTCTTGAAGACCCCTTCTGTGCTCAGTTTTGCTACGCCTCTCGCTGCCTCGTAGGCCGCCATAGCCTTCGCGTAGGCGTAGGGGTTTTGTATGTCACTTGCAGCTAACGCCCGCTTCTTTGTGATAACCAGCTCTGGGAGCTCTGGTTTTTCGCCTGCCTTTATCTGGTCGATGACCTTGTCCAGTGTCTTATGGATAAGCCTGAATGCCCCAGTGACGGCTAGGACTCTGATGGCGTCAGCGTTGAAAAGCGCCATCTCTACCGCGTCCAGATAAGCAGTCTTGGCGCTTATCATTGGGTCACCATAAATGACGATGTAGCCCATTCCCTCCTCCGGGAGCTTCCTGGCCTCTTTTCTGGAAGGCTCGTCTCCAATCGCTATAATCGGTTTGCCTGTCTCTTTCAGTATCTCTCTTAGCTTCCTAGGACCTGGCATACTAATGTTGGGGCTTATCGCGATGTAGAGGTCACTCTCGATACCCGCGGCTATCTTGGCTACCTCTTCCGCTTCCTCTGCATCCATCTTGACGCTGCTGGAGATCACCCGCATCTTAATGTCTGTACGTGCGGACCGTTCATCCAGAAGAGCGTCTATCAGGGTCGTGGTGGCGATATAGCCGATCTTAACAAAGGTAATTGTTACCATACTATCACCTAAACTCATCTTACTCAATTGGATAATACAGTGATAAATTTTAGGGGAAAACCGGTCGCTATGCCCGTAAGTATTGTATATACTTTCAGACAGTATCTTATTGGTGGATATTTTTGGCAAAGATCCAGAAAGAGAAGCAGACTGCACTAAACTTTGTTGATGAGAACAGACCGTGGTTATCAGATTTCCATATGGAAATATGGAGATACGCAGAGCCAGCGTTCAGGGAGTACAGGTCAGCCGAGGCATACGTGAAGCTGCTAAGGGAAGACGGATGGACAGTCGAGGAGGGAAGCGGAGAGATGCCCACGGCTTTCTGCGCTGTCTGGGGCGAGGGAAAACCAGTGGTCGGGGGCTTCGCTGAGTACGACGCGGTGCCCGGTATGAGTCAGGCAAACGTACCTTACCAAAAGCCGAGGGACGAGAACCTTCACCCCTACGCCGCTGGGCATACAGATCCACACAGTGGTCTGGGGACGGGAGCCCTGTTCGGTTTCCTTGCGGCGAAACACGCGATGGAGAAGCATGGCTTGAAAGGTACTTTGAAGTTCTTTGGGGAGCCAGCTGAGAAGGTGTGTGGCTCTAAACCAGTGCACGCAGCTAAGAGTTACTTCGATGCTTCTCTCCCTTACCATCCCTCTGGCTATAACGCTGTTAGGTACGAGATTAACGCGGCTAGTTACTGGAACACGCTGTATACCTTCGAGACGCTTCACCCTGAGAACTGGTTTAGACCGAAGGATGTGCCTTTCAATATTCTGGGGCATGCCGGCGGTAGGATACCGGCCGCGTTGGATGCGGTGTGCCTCATGTACACAGCGACGAAGTACGTGGAGGACGCCATGCTTCCTTATACGGCGTACTGGACACTGAACGAGTACATTATGGTGGGCGGTCAGGCAACATCTGATAACCTTCCGCCTAAGATTGCTCAAATACAGTACGCGCATAGAGCCCCCCTCTTGGCGATGCAGGAACAGATAACTAACGTGCTTGACAACACAGCGAAGGGAGTAGCCCAGATCACGGGCACCAAGGTGACTAAACGTATTATCGCGAGGACCCGGACGGGGCTCAGCAACATGAAGCTCTCGGAGATCCTTTACAAGAACTTGCAGTTGGTGGGTCCTCCGGTGTTCAGTGAGGAGGCGAGGGAGTTCGGACGTAAGATCCAGGAGAACTTGGGATTCCAGGCAATGGATGAACCATTCACTGAGGCGTGCCAGAAGATAGCTCCGATAGACTACATTGACAAGGATATTCGATACAAGTTCCCTGAGTGGGTGACTCATCAGGGCTCAGATGACTATGTGGACTATCAGTGGACTGCGCCATCGACACGTCTGAACACAGCGAACGCTTCACTGAAGAACCCTGATCCCAACAAGTCGTTACCACCATGGGTAAGGCTTGCGATGAATGGGTACTCGGCGTGTATCGACCCGGGGATCATCACAGCGGCTAAAACTCTAGGCTCAACGATAATAGACTTGGTTACTCATCCATCAAAGTTGGCGGAGGCGAAACAGGAGTTTAATGAGAGGACAGGGGGAGGCATCGGAGGCTCCAAGTGGGTACCGCCGTTACTGTCTAAGGATTTCTACCCTCCAATTGATCTGCCTTGGCCTGAATATGTGACGACTCAGCGTGGATTCGAGTGGAGCTTAACCAAGCCTGGCCCCGAGAAGGAGTATAAGGTTCTTCACGAGGGTTTCTAACCCTTTTTTCTCTTCTGATAAGTTATTAAATGGGTTCACGAATATTCTTTGATTCATTATGGCTATTCCACCAGATATTGAGATCGCGCAAGCAGCGAAACTCAAGCCGATCACAGAGATCGCGGCAAGCTTAGGGCTCACAGAAGACGACATCGAGCTCTACGGAAAATACAAGGCCAAGATCAAGGCACATGTCCTGAAAGACAGACAGGACAAACCAGATGGCAAACTAATCATCGTTTCAGCGGTCACCCCCACCAAGAGCGGTGAAGGCAAGACCACTATGGCTGTAGGCCTAGCGCAGGCCCTCGGCCAGTTAAACAAGAAGAACATCGTTGTTCTAAGGCAGCCCAGCCTTGGCCCGGTATTCGGAATCAAGGGAGGCGCCGCTGGAGGCGGCTATGCTCAGGTGCTACCTATGGAGGACATAAACATCCACTTCACCGGTGACCTCCACGCGATCACCGTTGCACACGACCTGCTTACCAGCCTCATGGAGAACAGTATCTTTAGGAAGAACAAGCTTGACATTGACGTCAAGCAGGTGATGTGGAAGCGTGTTCTGGACATCGAGTCCAGATACCTCAGAAACATAGTTGTAGGTCTAGGAGACAAGAACGGCGGTGTACCCTACGAGACAGGGTTTGAGATCACTACAGCGTCTGAGATCGCGGCTATTCACGCGCTAAGCAGCGACCTCATGGAACTCAAAAAGCGCATGGGAGACATCACGGTCGCTTACACCAGTAAAGGCGAGGCAGTTCAAGCAAAGGAGATTGGGGGCGTAGGCGCCATGGCCATTCTTATGAAGGACGCCGTGAAGCCCAACCTGGTACAGACACTGGAGAACACCCCTGCTATCATCCACGGAGGTCCTTTCGCGAACATCGCCCACGGGTGTCCAAGCCTAGCTGGCATCAAGACGGCGCTCAAGCTCACAGATTATGTGATTGTTGAGCCCGGGTTCGGCGCGGACCTCGGAATGGAAAAGTTATGTAACATCGCAGCGCGTGCGGGAGACCTGAAGCCCGACTTAGCGGTGATTGTAGCTACTATCAAGGCGTTGAAACGTCACGCGGGCGTCAAGTACAGAGACCTGAAAGAGGTAAACCCTGAGAAAGTGAAAGAAGGACTGCCTATCCTCGCAAACGAGGTTGATAACGCCCGAAAGATGGGTCTCAGAGTAGTGGTGTGTATGAACCACTTCTATACTGACTCTGATGACGAGATCAAGGTGGTCATGGATTGGGCGAAAGCTGAAGGAGTGCCGGCTGCTTTCACTGTCACCGTACTGAAGGGCGGTGAAGGAGGAATCGAGCTAGCTAACATGGTATTGGAAGAGGTCGAGAAGGGAAGCGAGTTCCATCACCTCTATCCACTGGACATGCCTGTTGATGAGAAGATCAGGATAATCGCCACCCAGATGTACAAGGTAGCGGATATCGAGCTCAACGCTGACGCCAGAAAGGACTTGAGAAAAATCGTGAAACTGGGCTTTGACAAGATGCCTATCTGCATGGCCAAGACGCCGTTAAGTCTCACCGACAACCAGAACATTCAGGGGATGCCGCCGGAGGGCTATATTCTGCCGATTGTGAGGCTCAAGCCAAGCACGGGCGTCGGGTTCATCATTGCTTACTGCGGTGACATCAGTACGATGCCTGCTCACCCGAGCAAGCCAGCCGCAAACGATATGGACATTGATGAGAATGGAGTAATCAAAGGACTGAGTTAAAATGGCTATAGTATTAGATGGGAAGGCAACTACCGAGAAAGTCATGGAAGAGATCACAGCAGAGGTCGAGAAACTAGCCGCCAAGGATATAATCCCTGGTCTAGCACTGGTTCTCACAGGCACAGACAAGTACAGCGCAAGATACGTGAAGCTCAAGAAGAGAAGAGCTGAAAAGATCGGTATGTACGCCGAGTTTCATCACCTTGAGGAGACAACAGATGAGGAGTTAGTGGCTCTCGTCCATAAGCTCAACGCTGATCCAAAGATTCATGGTATAATGGTACAGCTTCCCCTCACGGAGGGACTGGACGAGCTTAAAGTAGTAAACGCTATTGATCCAGCTAAGGATGTTGACGGCCTCAGTCCAAACACCCTTGGAAAGGTGTTGATGGGAGAGGACTGTTACCTACCTGCCGGTGTCGAGGCCATCATGGAGTTGTTCAAGCGCTACGATATTGATCCAAACAAGAAGCACTGGGTCGTCGTAGGGTCAAGCAACTTCCTCACCAAGCCACTGGCTGCGTACTTGATGAACCTGTCATCGAATGTCACTCAGGTGGACGAGGGATGCCCCCATATCGCTAAACGCGTGAAGATGGCCGACGTCATCAGCACAGAGATCTTCAAGAAGAACTTCATCACGGCTGATATGGTGAAAGAAGGCGTCATCATAGTGGATAACGGCAACAACTATGAGGGAAAGAAGGTTTTCGGCGACGTTGACCCAGGGGTCTACGAGAAAGCATCAGCGTACACACCTGTACCCGGTGGCACAGGTCCCATGCTCATCGCCATGCTCCTACGGAATACCGTGAAAGCAGCCAGCAAGTAAACCCTTTTTCACTTTCACGCAAACATCACATCCCTCAATTTTTGAATAGAACGGAAGCACCACAGGTGAAGCTGCAAGGTCGCTGGCTTCTCATTAACCTATACGATTAAAAACACCCCATCATCCTATTCTGTGAGAGATTATGGCTAAAATGGATCGCCGTACCCGTCGCATGATGAAGCAGATGGGAATGAAGATGAACGAGCTAGGCGACATCAAACGAATCATACTACAAGGAGACACAAGGGAGATAGTGATCGAGGGCGCCAACGTCACAGCCATGAATGTTCAGGGACAGAAGATGTACAACATCGTAGGCGGCAAAGAGACCGAGAGGAAGCCCCAGACAGAAGATGTGCCAGTCGTGGAACCAGTTTTGGAGATACCGGAAGCAGATATCCTTCTAGTTTCCCAGCAGGCTAACGTGAGCATGGAGAAAGCAAAGGTGGCTTTGGAGGATGCCGGCGGAGACTTGGCTCAGGCCATTATTATGCTTCAGACCCGTTAACCAATGGGTCTATATATTCCCAGAGATTTATTTGGGACAATCCAAGTAAATTGTAACCATTCAATGTGATGAGGCTGAGGCGTGGAGCTTAAGGTAAGACAGAGAGGGGGCACCATAATCGAGTACGGAGACCAAGGTGTAATATTAGATCCCACAAGTAACAGCCACAGCTACCCAACCTTCGTGAGCCACGCCCACGCCGACCACGCAGCCGCCTTCAAACACCCAGAGCGAGAGAAATACGCCACCACTGAGACCTACCGACTCCTAGAAGCCATGGGCTGGAAACGCCTTGACAACCTGAACCAAGTCAAGGTAGGAGACACCGTGAAGCTTGACGAGATCGAGGTCAAGATTCACAACAGTGGGCATGTCCTTGGCAGCGTCCAGTTTGAGGTAAACACACCCGAGGGCACAGTGCTCTACACAGGGGACATGTGCACCGAGAACACGTTCACGATGGACCCAGCGACCCCCGTGGAGTGTGATCTTCTAATCATCGAGACTACGTTTGGAGCCCCCATGTTTCAGTTCCCAAAGAGGAACGAAATCGCGGTAGAGGTCTACCAATGGGCTGTAAACACCGTGATCAACGGGAGAATACCCACCTTCAAAACCGACAGCATCGGTAACGCCCAAGAGATCATTAGCATCCTCAACAAGTACACCAACCTTCCCGTGGTGACAACTAAGAGCGCAACCAAGGTCACAGACGTCTATAGGGAGTCAGGGTATAACCTTGACAGCGTCGACGCCAACAGCGATGAAGGACGTGACCTAATAGACTCAGGAAAATGCGCCATTATCACTCCTAAAGGCAGTAAAGTGCCCACGGACCTATCCGAAATGGCGCTAGCATCAGGTTGGGCAGTAATTATGAACCGAGGCAGGGTCGCTTTTCCCCTAAGTGACCACGCCGACTACAAAGGCCTGCTGGGTTTCATACGAAAATGCAAGCCCAAACGTGTACTAACGTTCCACGGCGGCAAGATGACAAAAGACTTCCACAATCACATAAAAAACACTCTTAGAATACCCGCGTCGCCACTCTCCACACGAGTGGAGACTATCAAGGGTCCATTAATGAAGAACGAGAACCGGGTATTAGCGTGCAGTAGACAGATTATAAGAACAATAAGAATACCCGGCTTCGTGTATCAGCCGACCTGGCTAGCGAAAGAGATGAGCAGACAGGGGTTCTCCACCGACGAGACAGAGAACAGTATAGAACTGTTAATCGAGAAAGGGATACTGAAAGGGGCTGAGGGCGGGGTACGCCTCACCTAAACGGTGCCCTCTTTCCAGCTATTCAGATACTGTACTTGTTTCTCAGTGAGCTTGTCGATGCTCACGCCCATGGACTCGAGCTTGAGCTTGGCCACCATGTCATCGATCTCCTTAGGCACGTCATGTACCTTCACGTCTAGGGTCGGGCTCTTCCAGATCCATTCAGCGATGAGTGCTTGGTCGGCGAAGCTCAGGTCCATTACCTCGCTTGGGTGCCCCTCCGCGGCGGCAAGGTTCACCAGCCTTCCCTCACCAAGGAGATAGAGCTTTCTCCCGTCCTTGAGCTGGTACTCGTCAAGATTCGGACGCATCCTGCGCTTACTCTCCGAGAGCCCTTCCAAGGCGGGAATATTTATCTCAACGTTGAAGTGGCCGCTATTGGCTAGCATCGCACCGTCCTCCATTATGAGGAGATGATGCATGTCGATGACGTTGATGTTACCCGTGCTCGTGACGAAGATGTCCCCGTATGGAGCCGCCTCTATGAGCGGCATAACCCTGAACCCGTCCATCACGGCCTCAAGCGCTCTGATGGGGTTCACCTCGGTGATTATTACGTTGGCTCCCATGCCCTTCGCTCTCATTGCGATGCCCTTGCTGCACCATCCGTAGCCGCAGATAACGAAGGTCTTTCCGGCGATCATCACGCTGGAGGCCCTCAATATGCCGTCGATGGTGCTCTGCCCGGTCCCGTATCTGTTATCGAACAGCCTCTTTGTGGGTGTGTCGTTCACCGCCACCATCGGGTACTTTAACGCACCATCCGCGTGCATCGCCCTTAGCCTAATGACCCCGGTGGTGGTCTCCTCGCTACCACCCTTCACTTTCGATATGATCTCAGGTTTATTCTGATGGACCTTGCTTACCAAGTCACACCCGTCATCCATAGTAACCTGTGGTTCCTGCTCCAGTAGCTGGTCGATGCACCAATAGTACTCGTCGTTGGTCTGCTCTCTCCAGGCGTAGACCTTTGTACCTGTAGATGCGAGGGCGGCTACAACTGCATCCTGCGTGGATAATGGGTTTGATGCAGCAACCGCCACGTCTGCTCCTCCAGCCTCAAGTGTTCTGATGAGTACCGCTGTCTCCTTGGTGCAGTGCAGAACTGCTCCTAATCGTACGCCTTCAAGGGGCTTTTCTTTCTCGAATCTTTTCCTTATGAGTCCCAGCACGGGCATGTGGTCAGACGCCCACTCAATGAGAAGCTCACCCTGCTCGGCGAGTCCAATATTCTTGACCTTGTAATCCAATAACGTTCACCGAGAGGAAAAGCCATCTCGGATTATTAGAAACTATGCCTTAGAGCCTGACGATCTGGGCGTGAGGCACGTCACCAAAATATATGACGGCGCGTTCATGAACCATCTTGTTGTCTATTGCTGCTTCAACTATCCGTTTGCCTACAAGGTTGCAGATAGTAGCCCGTTTCATGGCTTGAATGGCCTCATCCACGTCACCTAGGATTCCCTTGTAGAAACCCTCGCTAACCTTGAATGGTACACGTCCTCCTTCCAGTGTCTGTCCGAGTATCTCCTCGTCGCAGACAGCCACCATGGTGTCCTTTCCCTGACGGACGGATCTGACGTATACTTTGGTCACAGCTACTTCTTCCCTATGCTGCTTCTGGCGCCGCATGCGTCGCATTGGAGGAACGAGAGGCGTTTATCACGAATCACGTGAGTGTCTGGCCTACCGCATACTGGGCAGATGACATATTTATTGGTGTATATCTCGATGAGGTTCCTGATGCTGTCTCTTGTGAATCTGCCCTGAAACATTGCTCGGGTACCATCAAAGTTTCCTCTGGTCGCCGTCTCGTTGAGGAGGAACTTCATCAGGTGCTGAGGGTCTCTCTGTAGCTCCTTTGCGATAAACCTGAAGTTCATGATGTATGTCTTGCGTCTTTGTGATCGTACATCTGCACGTGGTACTGTGAACCTGTCAGCGGTCTCTAGTACTTCTGGGAGCTCGTCGTAGGCTCTGTCAAGCATTGATTTGTAGTCTTTCTCCATTGTTTTCACCCTTACGTCCGCGGCGTGGGATTTAAAGCCTCATCACCTCGGTCGTGAAGTGTTCCTCTAGGTATTAGAAAAAGGTTTAGGGTTGCTACTTTCGTAGGGCGCCGATGTAAACCAAGCCAACTCCCATCAAACCCACAATGATTCCGGCGGTAAGCAGTGCGTTTCCAATGGTTCTCAGTATTGGCACCTTGACTCCTATTTGTAGATCCACATCTACTCCTTGGGAGCCATCCTCGTTCATCACGACGATCCAGTAGTTCCCCGGTTGAAGCCCCCAGATTAACGTCTCGTCGCTTGACCCAGCCTCGTGGGCTACCCAGAAAGAGTGCACCAACGGCGAGGCTGGAGTGGTGCCTCCACTGTGGTGGCTCAAGATGTAGTCAGGGAAGTTAGGAGTCCATGGGTCGTACTCCCAGCTTCCACTTATTAGCCTGTCATACTCAACATCACCAAGGTAGTTCACGGCGTTGGCCCGCTCAACGACGCCAATGAACACATCTTTGCCTTGGTTGGTGCTCACACTAACTTTGAATGTGACAAGGTCTCCTAGACGTCTAGCCAAGACCTCCGTGAACTGTCTTTCAAATGGGTCATCTGGCGCATCTATGTCGATATCTATCTCTTCGAAGACCAGCGCATATGTGTTTGAGTTTATGGTCTCGATACCGCTTGTTATGTAGCCATCCGAGTCCATGATGTTGTCTTGGATCAACCTGAGGGAGCTTCCGCCCATCACCAAACCGAAAGCAACGAGAAGCAGAAGACCGCCAAATAAGACTGCCCCAATCCTTACGATGCTCAATGTAGAGTCCCTTGGCTTTCGATACTTCACCTGAGGTGGCATCATCTCACCGCAGTGTCTACAATACTCTGCTTGGTCGTTGTTCTCCTTTCCACACTTTGTGCAGTATCGCACCATCTTGTATCTTCTACAGGTTACGTGGACACGTTAATATGTGTAATCAGAAAGACAAACTCAATAATTAGAAATGAGTAGTATCCCTGTTCAGAAATGGAGCGATTTCTACCAGAGGGAAGAAGCCTTGAGAGGACAGAGGAGTTACTAAAGGGCGCCATCGATATCCATGTTCACGCTGGCCCCCACATCTTCAGCAGCCCGAGACGCGTTGACCCCTTCCAAGCAGCAATACAGGCACGAGAGGCAGGTATGCGGGCAATAGTCTACATGGATGTATTCGAGATGAGCAACGGCACTGCTTGGCTCGTTAACCGGGTGGTTCCTGACTTCAAGACCTATGGAGGACTTATTCTTAACACAGTATACGGTGGCATGAACCCCAGAGCAGTAAAAACTGCTCTCAGCTATGGTGACGGAGCCAAGTACATCAGCTTCGGGGCTCACAGCACATATTATCAAGCGGCACGTGAGGGACGTGACGTCGACGGCGAGTTCAAGGCGTTGAGCGAGATCTATCCCCAATTCCAAAAAGAGCTTGATATGTGCATCAAGATACCTGAAGGCGAACCGGGGGAGGATCTTGACGAGATTTTACAGCTCATCGCTGATCACCCAGATGTCTACATGATAACAGGCCACACCTCGATCGATGAGGGTATCAGGCTAGTAGACCTTGCCGCGGAGTACGGGATCGAGAAGGTGGTGGTTAGCAGCGCAGTGGTGAAGGAAGCCACGATGGACCAGCTCAAATATATGGCAGTGAAAGGAGCTTACATCGAGTATACCCTAGCCGCGTATACCCATACAACAACTATACCTAAGACCCATTACTACGTTGAACGCGAGTACGCCTCCATCGATGAGGGAATGAGCGGTGAGGTCTCGGGGGGCGTCAAGTATGTGGCGGAGCAGATCAATGAACTGGGCTCAGGGAACTGTATCATCTGCACTGACTTTGGTGTCTACACTCTACCTACCCCTGTTGAGGGACTCAGGGAGTTCATCGCGTGTCTCTTGGATCTAGGTATCCCTGATAATCAGATCAAGGATATGGTAAAAACTAACCCGGAGAAACTGTTAGGGCTTTAATCACAATAGAAAAAATTGTTTTTTTATTTAATTGCATAGTTTTTCTTTAATATACTTTATACTTGACCTTTTTTTATACTCAAAAAATAATTTCTTCCTTTTTTTTATCAACATTTTTTTAAATAATAGAACAACGCATGACTTGCTGCATGTCTGACTCCGATTTTGAATGCGAAGTAATGGACTGGCAGCTTTTCGACGACCTAGCTAAAGCAGTAGCCTATAAGGTGAAGGAATCCGGTTTCCAGCCCGACTTTATGGTGGGTCTAGCAAGAGGTGGATGGGTTCTCAGCAGAGTACTCTGCGACTATCTTGGAGTAAAAGATCTGGTTAGCCTGAAGGTGGAGCACTGGGGCGTAACAGCTACTCCCGACGGGACAGCCCAGATAAAGTACCCGTTCGACGTGGACCTCACGGGCAAGAAGGTGCTTATGGTGGACGACATCACTGACACCGGAGAAAGTATGATTGTGGCGCTGGACTATGTTAGAGGGAAAAACCCTGAGGAGATCAGGACTGCTGCCCTTCGTCACATCGAGGGAAGCAAGTTCATCCCAGATTACTATGGTGACGAGATTACGTGGAGGTGGGTTGTTTTCCCATGGAACGTCGTGGAGGACATGTGCAACCTAGTGGCAAAGGCAGCCGAGGGCTGCGGAAGCCTACATGAGATCAAGGACCAGTTAAAGTTGAGGTTCAATGTCGACCTGACTGTTGAGCAGATCATGGAGATCAACGCCGAGATCGAGCGAAGGAAGAAATCAGAGGAGTAACCAAGTTATGGCTCCCAAGGAGACGGTGAACGCTTTCATCGAGGAGAGGAGACGGGAGATACTCCGCCTTATGGAGGGAGCCATGATACATCTACATGTCGACAAATATGATGTCTCTGTTCTCAAAAGGAAGGGCATAGATATCTATGACTCTGACCGGGCTCTCTTCGCGGTGAAAGCCGATGTCAGTAAGCCCATTGATAGCGATGGAGAAGCTTTCATCATCCGTAACCTGCGTGACCGCGGCTACACAGTTAAAACCCTCAGCAACAAAGGCGACAGAATTCTTCTCTTGGTTTAGTGTTATATACACGACGTGTATCATCGATACCATTCGAGGAATAATCATGAAGGTTTACTGGGATAGCAAGGTCCTGACGGCTGGACAGGGGAGGTCAAGAACACCAAGACCTTCCCAGAGGATGGCTACCGCGTGGACATGGCTCAGCCCCTTGCGAACGTTGCTTTCTACTGCCTTGAGCCCGAGGTGGGTGACGGATTAGCTGGGTGGAACTATATGAATGGGTATCTGAAGAGTCGAGGTGCTCCGGGAAACAGTGTGGTTTATCCTGTCTTCAAGTACCTGATGAGGGTTTAGATAATAGAAAGTGGTAGCTCAAACCACTTTCAGGAGAAAAGGAGACTTGAACTACCTTCAATTGCTCTCTAATCATCGTTTAAATATCTTCGTATATTTTCTTCAAGTGTCTTGTTTTAATTAACTACTCGTGTTTCCGATTAACCAATATATTCAGTGTTTCCCACGGCTAAGACATGAGTTATCCAATCAAGTACACGTCAATGTATGTCCAGGTTCCTGTCAAGGACATCGTGAGAGCTAAGAAGTTCTATGAGGAAATATTCGGGTTCTACCTAGAGTGGTATATTTCTCCTGATGTGGGGTGGTGCGAGTTCAAGCCCTCGGGTAACGACGCGAGGCTTGGGCTGAACCAAGGGTCAGAGGGGAGCGGCGCTACATTCACGATAGGCGTCGAGGATATCGTTGGTACTCGTGAGTATCTTGAAGGTAAAGGAGTCAAGGTTACAGAGATCACTGATATCCCTGACTTGGTGAGTTACTTCAACGCGTGGGATACCGGGGGCAACAGGCTTCAGCGGGTAGGAGACGCTAGGGTCACAACCCAGTAACGTCCAAATATGCTTATGGATAGTTTTTTCTTTTCATATCATAGTTAAATCTGAGAATTTCATGTCCGATAAAACAGGTGAGATGAGGCTCCTCGACTTGGAGTTTGACCAGGTGCTGGGGTTCATGATCAGCATCACCAGCAGCAAAGCAATCCAGTACATGGGAGTGCCATTAAACGGTAAGGAATCTGTAAAGGACCTTGAGAAGGCGAAAGTGATGATAGACTGCACAAGCTACATCGTTGAACAGTTGGTTCCCCATGTCTCAGAGGACGAGGTGCGGGGTTTCAATAGCATGGTCTCGGATCTGAAGCTGAGATATGTCAGAGAGACATAGACTTACACTAAGGCGGCGTTGATAATCCAATAAAGTGTACGCAACTACCTAGAGAGCTTTGGGGCCTTCTCGTCAGGAATGTTATAATTGATGATGTTAGTTCCCTTGTTTGTGAGCTCATAACCATTCTCTGTTAGCTCGACGAGCTGGTTCCTCAGCAGTCTGTTCATTATGTACTTGTAGCTGTACCTGCTGAGCCGGAGTATTTTCTTTACCTCTTTTGGGGTCATGCCCACTTTTATGGCTTGTAAGACCTCGATACACTGCTGGTAACTTGATCTTTTGGACTGCATTTCTGGTCAGTCTCTGCTACGAGGTTCTCTATAAGGGGATTAGGTACCAATGATCCATTTTTCGTAGTTACTGTTAAAGCCTGTTTGAACATCAAAATACGTGGTAAGTTCATTGTCTGATGGTAAAAAAGTAGCCTTAAAATGGGTGGATGAGAACGAGAAGATGCTGGTGGATGTCCACCAGAGGATATGGGAGCTAGCTGAAGTAGGTCTCCAAGAGGTCAAGACAGCCAAGATACTCACAGATTTCCTAGAGAAGGAGGGCTTCCACGTGGAGAAAGGCGTGGCGGGGATGCCTTCCGCGTTTGTAGCCACATACGGGTCAGGTGGCCCAGTGATAGGAATAATGGGTGAACTGGACGCGCTGCCAAGCATAAGCAACAAACCTGTTCCCTACAAGGAGCCCCTCGTAGCGGGGGGTGCTGGCCATGGATGTGGGCATAATGGATACGCGACCACGGCGCTGGGAGGCGGACTTGCCGTCAAAGCAGCGATGGACGACGGCAAGGTGAAAGGTACAATCAAGGTCTTCGGTTGCCCAGCCGAGGAAACTCTTGTCGGTAAGGTCTTCATGGTCCGTGACGGTGTCTTCGACGGTCTGGATGCATGTATAGGTCATCACCCCAGTAGCTTCAACGGAGCGACTCTCCGCAGCGGAAACGCCATGAACAGCGTAAAGTTTGAGTTCTATGGGATCGCGAGTCACGCGGCGGGGAGCCCTGAGATGGGTGTGAGCGCCATGGATGCTGTGGAGCTCATGAACATCGGCGTCAACTATATGCGTGAGCACGTGATCCAAGAGACCCGTATTCACTACGTCGTCGAGGATGGTGGCCACGAGCCCAACGTGGTGCCACCATACGCCCGAAGCTGGTACTATGTCAGGGCTCCTGAACGAGAACTCGTGGACATGTATTACCAGAAGGTCTTGGACATCGCAGACGGCGCAGACAAGATGGTAGGGACAACCCACAAGGTCACGTTCCTTAGCGGAGTCCACAACGGAATGGAGAACAAGGTTCTCGCAGAGACGGCGATAGCAAACATGAGGGAGATAGGTGCCCCAACCTACAGTGAGGTAGAGGAAATTTTCGCGGCTGAGCTAGCCAAATCGATTCCACGGGAAAAGAAGAAGATCGGGCTCATGAAGAGCACGCTTCCTGACGCCATGAAGCTTATGGACGTGAACCTCAACACCCGTATCTATGATCCCATTGGGGCGGGAACAAAGGGCGGTGGCAGCAGCGATGTAGCCGACGTGGCATGGAACACACCCACCGTCCAGTTCAGGACTGTCTACACAATAGTAGGTGCTCCAGGTCACAGCTGGCAGAACACTGCGTCAAACGGTACAAGCATCGGTCACAAGTCCACTGTGTTCGCCACGAAGGTAATGGCTGGAACCGTTATCGACCTCCTCACCAAACCGGAGCTAGTCAAGGAGGCAAAGGAGGAGTGGAAGAGACAGATGACGGGACGCGTCTATAAATCGCCGATATCGCTTGACATGAAGCCACCGCTTGATCAATTGAAGCCTCACGGCTAAGGCTTCGATGGTGTTTTATCCTCTAGCCTCCAGTTTTTTCTGATTGAATTGCCAAAGCTTAGAATCAGTTGGAACGAGTACGGCAGACGCCTCGAAGCCCTCAGAGAACATATGCGCCAAGAGGAGATGGACGCCTATCTCATAACAAATGGAGTCACAATCTTCTACTATAGTCACTTCTATCACATGGTCACGGAGCGCCCAGCGGCCCTTCTAGTGGAGCCTGACGGTAAACCAATCTTCATGGGGCCACTATTGGAGTCAGACCACCTCAAACTCCAGACACCGCTCATCGGTGAAACTCACATATATCTAGATTACCCCGGTGAGAAGCACCCCATGGAACATTTCTCGGAGTGGCTCACAGAGAAAGGATACCACAAGAAAAAGATAGGAACAGACAACCCAGCTGGAGCTGGGGGCACCATGGGTTACACTGGTCCACCGCTCACCGATCTCCTTCCAAACGCGGAGCTAGTGAAAGACAGCCAGTACCTGTGGGATGTACGCGTCACCAAGTCAGAGGAGGAAATCAATCTCATCAAAGAGAGCTGCAAGTGGGGCAACCTTGCCCATACCTATCTCCAAGAGTACACCCGGCCAGGTCTCTACGACGTGGAGGTACGACTCTTGGCCACACTTGAGGCCACAAGCGTCATGAGGAAGACACTAGGCAGCCACTATGAGACAGTAAAGGGCAGACCTGTAGGAGCAGGATTCAGGGGTCAAGTGGGCTGGAAGAGCGCGATACCTCACAGCATAGACATCAACCGCCCCATCAAGGACGGCGATGTTCTTGTCACCGGCGCAGGCGCCGATATCGGTGGATACGGTAGTGAGCTTGAACGAACAATGATCGTAGGGAAGCCTACGGCTAAGATGGAAAAGATGTTCAACGCCATGTGTAAGTCTCAGGAAGCAGCTGCAGACGCATTGAAGCCGGGGAACACATGCGCCGACGTAGACAAGGCAGCGAACAAGGTCATCAAGGACTCGGGTTACTGGGGGCTGGTGAAGCACCACACTGGTCACGGGTTAGGGTTACTAGGCCACGAGCCTCCCTACCTTGATCAGGGAAATGATAGAGTTCTTGAGCCAGGGATGGTGGTGAGCATCGAGCCAGGTATCTACGAGCTTGGATACGCGGGTTTCAGGCACAGCGATACGCTAGTTGTCACCGAGGATGGATGTGAGTGGCTCACATATTACCCGAGGGACATCGAGAGCCTGACAATCATCTAACCTTTTTTCCGTCAATTTCTTTCTAAAACTTCTCCGATTCTCATTTTTTGTTAATATAATAAACTCCAGACCAGTTGAGCGATCTCTATTACGGTCGTAAGGTCATCGATTGTGTTTATAATATTCAACTTAAATGTTAGTTTAAAAAATATAATTAAAAGTGATAATGGTGCATCTGATAGACTGCAAGCATCTTCCATATTGGTGCAAGTTCATATCAGATAAAATCGGGGCCCTAGATGTGGTTCATTAGACGAACCCATCCTGTACAAGTCAATTATCTGAGTCAGAAGACCTTGTTTGATGAGTAACCACCGTTAAATTTGTATAAATGAAACTCGCTAATCTTCAACATTAATATTTTTAGTAAATCTTTTTAACAAACCAGCTTTCATTTGACTCGACTTGCTGCCTCAACTTCGGGAGATCATAGACCTTCTGCTCCAAATACAGGAACCGACACGGAAAGACCTAGAGCAAGCAAAGTTTCAGGTTTCCCGCAAGTACAACTTGGGGAGGATACCGAGCAACGCCGAGCTCATCAAGCTTCTGGCTCCCGAGGAACGTCCAATCCTCATACCAATTCTCAGGAGGAAGGCTACTCGCGCCATCAGTGGTGTGAACGTTGTGGCTGTCATGACTAAGCCAATGGAGTGCCCACACGGACGCTGTGCTTATTGTCCGGGTGGACCGGAGAACGAGTCTCCCCAGAGCTATACGGGGCATGAACCCGCCGCCATGAGGGGTATCCAGAATGATTTCGATCCCTATGGTCAAGTAAGGAGCCGCGTGGAGCAACTGGAAGCCATAGGGCATACAGTGGACAAGATCGACCTCATCATAATGGGGGGCACTTTCCCTGCGAGCCCAAGAGAGTATCAGAAGAGCTTCGTGAAGGGCTGCCTCGACGCGATGACGGGGATACCCTCAGCATCCTTGGCGGAGGCGAAGAAGCACGCAGAGACGAGTCCCATAAGAAACGTCGGGATCACTCTGGAGACAAGGCCTGACTGCCTTGAACCCAGCAATATTGATGAGATGCTTGAGCTTGGCACTACACGGGTGGAGGTAGGAGTCCAAAACGTCTACGAGGACATCTACGAACTCGTTGGTCGGGGGCACACATTACAACAGGTCATCGATGGTACTCGGAATATGAAGGACTCGGCGCTCAAGATATGTTATCACATGATGCCTGGTTTACCGGGGAGCACCAAAGAGAGGGATCTAGAGGGATTCAGGCAGATTTTTGAGAACCCTGACTTCAAGCCGGATATGCTCAAGATATACCCCACGTTGGTCATTGAGGGCACCAAGCTCTACGAGTGGTGGCAAGCCGGTGAGTACACTCCATTCACAAACGAGGACGGGATAGAACTCATCAGCAAAGTCAAGGAGATGGTGCCACCGTGGGTAAGGATCATGCGGATCCAGAGAGACATACCCGTCCACCAGATAAGCGCCGGGATCACCAAGAGCCATATCAGGGACCTAGTCAAAGAACGGCTCAAGGAGCATGGGAAGCGCTGCCAATGTATACGGTGTAGAGAAGTTGGACATCGAGCCAGAGACGGCGTCCCAATTGACTCTGACAGCTTGGACATCTACAGAAGGAACTATGATGCCTCCAGTGGCATCGAGGAGTTCATCAGCGCCGAAGACGACAACGGTACACTTGTTGGGTTCCTCAGACTAAGGTTGCCGGGATACGAGTCCCACAGACCAGAGATAACCTCGAAGACAGCGCTCATCAGAGAACTCCATGTCTACGGGGAGATGACGCCAGTAGGCACGGATAGCAGTGACTGGCAGCACAGAGGCTGGGGTGAACGACTCATGGAGGAAGCCGAAAAAGCGGCTGTCGAGAACTATGACATGAACAAGATGATTGTCATGAGCGCACTGGGAACCAAGGAGTATTACCGCAGGCTAGGCTACGTATACGACGGCGTCTACGTGTCCAAAGGGCTGTGAGATCGTTTTTTTAACGGAAGGAACGCAATTACTGGTGGGGTTTAGCCGTGTTCATCGTGGTCTACTATTACAGGATACCCAAGGACAAGACCATAGATTACTTCACGATAGAGAAACAGGCTATAGAGATATACCTTGAGAGCGGATGCGTCGGCATCGAGATCTACAGGGACTCAGAAGACCCCGACAGGTGGATGGAGATCAACAGGTTCCAGAGCAAGGAACATTATGAAAAGGTCTCCGCCACGCTCGACGAGGACCCACGTATCAGCCAGCTTTACGAGGAGTTCAAGGAGCTTCTCGGAGGAGCAGAGTATCTGCCGGAGAAGGAAACATACTTCCAGATGATCTGACCACGCTAATTATTAAGGTGAAACACTGTTACGTTTTCTGGTTTAAATGACAGAGGACAAGCTTACCGGATACAGAGGATCACTGCGAAAGGCCCTTGAATCAGCTGGCGCCGAGATAGGTGACAGACTTGAGGTCACTGTCAACCAGCAGCAGTACCGGGGAAGCTTGATGCCACGCGTCGAGACATATGACGACTGGCACCTCATAATCAAGATGGTCTCAGGGTACAACGTGGGCCTAGCATACAACGAGACCATGAAGATCAACAAAGTAGGTACAGCGCCCAAGCCCGAGTTCAAGCAGCCACCCCTACCAGAAGCAGAGAAGGGTCTCCCCAAGGTCAGTATTATCAGCACAGGCGGAACCATAGCTAGCCGAGTTGACTACGTAACCGGCGGCGTAATATCCGCCATGACCAGCAGGGACCTATTGGGCATCGTCCCTGAGTTAGTCGAGGTCGCTGACGTGGACGCCGACATCCTGTACAGCGTGTTCAGCGAGGACATCGGCATGGAGCATTGGGCAGGGATGGCGAAGCGAGCCTACAAGAAGATCAAGGCAGGGGCGGACGGAATCATATTCACTCACGGCACGGACACCATGAGCTACAGCAGCGCCGCCATAAGCTTCGCTCTCCAAGACCTTCCATGTCCAGTAATATTTGTCGGCAGCCAACGCAGCAGCGACAGACCCAGCAGCGACAATGCAACGAATCTCATGGGGGGCGTATACACCGCTGCACATGCACCCTTCGCCGAAGTCTGCATCGGTCTCCACGAGAACACAAGCGACGAGTCAATCAGCTACCTCAGAGGAACAAAGGTCAGGAAATGCCACACCAGCACAAGGTACGCGTTCCAGCCGGTCAACGACTTCCCCATTGCACGATACAAAAATGGCAAGATCGAAATGCTTAACGAAAGGTACCGGCCAAGACAGGACTCCGAACCTAAACTACTTAACAAGTTCAGCGACAAGGCTACACTGATCAAGTTTCATCCTGACTATCACCCAGCTTCACTGGAGTACTTCCTCAACGAGGGCTTCAGGGGCATAATCATCGAGGCAACGGGTCTCGGACAAGTTCACCAAAAACTCTGGCCTATGGTAGAAAGGGCGAGGAAGGACAGCGTCTTCGTCGGTATTGTCAGTCAGTGCACATGGGGCAGGGTAAACCTCAACGTGTACAGCCACGGCAGGGAGCTTGTAGACCGAGGAGCCGTACCTATGGAGGACATGCACGGGGAGACCGCTTACGTCAAGCTCAAGTGGTGTCTCGGCCAGACCGAGGATCTGGATGAGGTGAAGAAGCTCATGCGCACCAACCTTGTGGGCGAGTACAACCCAAGGACGCCGTTCCTAGGGAGGATGGAATAATGGACTACGAGAAGCTAGGTCTCACCGTGGGCATCGAGGTCCATCAAGAGCTCGCAACCAAGCACAAGCTGTTCTGTGCATGCCCACCCGAACTTAACAGTGATGAGCCCGACTATACTTTCACGAGGAAGCTCAGGCCAGCGCAGAGCGAGCTAGGTGAGGTGGACCCCGCCGCCCTATTTGAGTTCCTCAAGGGAAAAACAATCATCTACCAAGCCGACCACAAGACCAACTGCCTCGTCGAGATGGACGAGGAACCACCGGGACCCATGGACTCGGAGGCAGTGGACATCGCATTAACCTTCACACTCATGACCAAGGGAACCCCCGTGGACGAGATCCAGATAATGAGGAAAACCGTCGTCGATGGAAGCAACACAGGCGGGTTCCAGCGGACCAGCGTCGTGAGCCTAGGCGGGGAGATCACCGCGGATGGAAAGACGTACAGTCTTGAACAAGTTGCCATCGAGGAGGACGCCGCCCGGAAGATAGCCGAGGACGGCGACACAATCACCTATAGACTCGACAGGCTGGGCATCCCCCTTATCGAGGTTACCACAGGCCCCGACATGCACACTCCTCAGGAGGCGTATAACGTCGCAGCCAGGATCGGCGGCATCCTCAGGGCAACGGGCAGGGTCCGAAGAGGACTGGGCACTATCAGACAGGACATCAATGTCAGCATCAAGAACGGCGCCATCATCGAGATCAAGGGAGCCCAAGACCTAGGAATGCTCACAACAATTGTAGAGTACGAAGCCCAGAGACAGGCGACACTCCTAGAGATCGCAGAAGAGTTGAAGTCCAGAGGCGTCAATGCGAAGGACATCACAAAGAACATGATGGATGTTTCTGAGGTATTCGCGAAAACCAAGTCCAACATTCTGCTTAACTCACTCAAAAGAGGCGGAAAGGTCTACGCAGTCAAGCTCAAGGGATTCAACGGCCTCATAGGCAAGGAACTGTGCCCCAACAGGCGCTTAGGCACTGAGATGAGCGACCACGCCAAATTCATGGGGGGCGTCAGAGGTATATTCCACACAGACGAGCTTCCTAGCTACAAGATCACTCAGGACGAGGTGGATAAGCTCAGGAAAACACTGAAGACAGAAACCGAGGACGCCGTCGTCATCGTCGCTGACATGGAAAGCAAATGCAAAGCAGCTCTCGTAGCGGTCGTGGACAGAGCGATCCAAGCTCTTGACGGAGTACCCGCCGAAACAAGATCATCTAATCCCGACGGCACAACAAGGTTCACGAGGCCGAGACCCGGCGCGGCGCGTATGTACCCTGAGACTGACATCAAGCCAGTGCAAATAACACCAGAGAGGATAGCCTACATCGGCTCAAACCTTCCAGACATGCCTGAGGTCAAGCTAGCTAAATACCAGAAAGAATACGAACTCAACGAGAAACTCGTCACACAGATACTAGACTCAGACTACCTGCATCTCTTCGAGGAGTTGGCTACCGAGGGGCTAAGCACGACCTTACTCGCGGTCACATTGACTGAGGACCTTACAAAGCTTCGGAGAGACGGCGTCCCAGTTGAGGCACTTACAGAAGATAACATAAGGGACACATTCAAGCTGGTTAAAACAGGGAACGCTGTCAAGGAATCGATACCAGAGATTCTGACATGGCTGTCCAATAATCCGGGTAAGACCGGGAAGGATGCACTAGGTGCTCTAGGATTTGAGCTAATGTCAGGTGACGACTTGGAGGACCTGGTGGCTTCCCTTGTTGAGGAGAAAGCTGATCTCATCGCGGAGCGAGGTATGCGCGCGATGGGCGCCCTTATGGGTATTATTATGGGTCAGGTCCGTGGAAAGGCCGAGCCTAAGGAGGTTCAGAGGCTCCTCCAGAAGGCTTTACAGGCGAAAAAAGTCTGATCCCGGGACCCCACCCCTTCATAAGTATTATAAACGGTCTTACTGATTATTATGATTAGTTTTCGACTGTGATGGCATGACAGAGCCCCCCTTCCGCCTTAAGATACGTATCGGAGAAATGGAGGTAGAACTGGGGGGAAAAAAAGACGAAGTGCTATCGACCCTAGATGACCTTGACCTCATCGTAGACAAAGTATCCAAGGCGTTCAAAGCCGAGGCCGCGTCCCAATCGCCTTTACACGTTGTAAAGAAAACCGAGAATTTAGGAGAGCAGTTCCCAAAAATACCGCGGACCAACCAGTGTAGCGAGGCGGTGACGAGTCTCCTAGGCACTGAGTGGGGGAAGACACCCCGGGCAATAGGTGAACTCAGGGAGGGAATGGAGGCCAACGCGATATTCTTCCCCAAAACCACGTTGAGCGGCGTACTCGTATGGATGGTGAAGAGGGGGGTTCTCCGACGCTGGAAAGACAAGAAGAGAGGCTACCTTTACGTTCTCAACGAACAGGGGGAGCCCTGATGCCCACACTGAAAGTCAAGGTGAAGACAGGTTACGGCGAGATAGAGGTCACAGGTGAAAGTCCGGAGGAGCTCCTTGAAGGCCTCAGCTGGCTCAGCAACGAGCTAGTCGCGGAGATAAACGGAAAAGTGGTGGATCTTGTCGCAGCGCATGCAGAGGACAACCTCCACGACATAATACGATTGGACAAGGACGGTCCCACCATCGTCACCACAGAGGAGTTGAGCCACTACGAGTCCATAGGCCTTTTGTTGTACGCCATGAAAAACTATCAAGCAAAAAGCAAGGAGATTAGGGAGAGGCTCGTCGCCAGTGGAAAGAAGGTGACCGTAGCTGCAAGGCTTCACGAGATGCGAGACAGGGGACAACTTTTCAAGCCAAACTCGAAGGGAAGCGTGTACAAGCTCACAAGCAAAGGCGTGAAATGGATAGAGGATGATATCCTCCCCAAGCTCAAGAAAGATGTGTAACTCTACTTTTTCTTACCCTTGGCTTCGGTCAGCTCGATGGTGGTCATAAGTAAAGAGAGGAGTACCTGTTTGCTGTCGCAGTTATAGCTGCCCTCCCTGAATGTGCTGCGCTGTACGAGTCCTTTTTCTAGGAGCTTGGCGACTGCACGCTCCGTGGCCTTGGGGGTCAGTTCCAGCTCCGAGGAAATGTCTTTTACCGTCATGGTTTTCCCGGTGCCGAGGAGGTGGTAGAATATGGTGAACTGGCTTGGGGCTCGCTGAAGTTTTAACATGGCCTCCGTCTTTTCTTTTAACTTCCCCAATTGATCCTCAGACATTTTTACATCCCTTACTATTCCTATCGTGCTTTAAGATAATTGGTGGAAAATGCTGTTAACCTGTTTTTAATTCTATGCCACATGAAAAGAAGGGGGAGTTAAATGAAAGTGGCTCAAGTCCTTTGCATCTTCATCAAGATGTCGTAGGTTGTGGTTTGTGCGATGTATCCCTCGTTAGTATTGTCGACTAGTCCCTTTTTTTTCAGTTCTGCGAGTCGTGCTCTGACGCTGGATCCGTTCTCATTTAAGCCCTTGGCGATGACGTTGGGCTTCATGGGGCGGTCCTTGAATGTGAGATATACAAGGATCTTAAACGCCGAGGTCTTTGGGTCCAGTTCAGCGAGTTTGGACTCCATCACACTCACTTGAAGTATTCCCTCAGGAGCTCTATCAGAATAGGTCCAAGCTTGTACCTGTAGGTGCCCCTGCTTACCCTGTCGACAAGTTCCTTCTTGTTGAGGTTGAACAACGCGATGTTTACGGCGTTGACTGTGAGCCCCAACTTCTCCGCGATTTCCTTCGAGTTCATGGTTCCTCCATGCTCCACGAGGCATAGAAGCACCTCGCGTTGGCTCTCCGCCCGTCTAAGACCCTCCAGCTCGTCGGAATCCATGCAGCAACTCCCCGGCTAAATTTAACTCAAAGAGTATAAATGTGAAACGATCTCCGTGAACGGAACAAGGCTCCTGTAAGCGCCGTCGTCCATCTGCTCGACGTAGCCCTTATCCAGCAACGTACGTAACGCGGGGCGTACCGTCCCTGCGGGAATCCCTGTCTCGCCACTAATCTCGCTTGGCTGAGTAGCACCCCTAAAGGCTAGGAAAGTGAGAACCTTGAACTGGCTTGTCTTTGGGCTGATCTCCTTCAACAGCTTCTTCATAGTCTCGCTCATGTCCCTCGCCTACCGTTTCTTCTCCAATACCTCGACTCTTTCGATGAGGTCTAGAAGTATTCCTGAGATACTTGGCTCGTAGTTGCCTCTCCCTAAGCGCTCGAGGAATCTTTCCTCTGCGAGCTTGGCGAAAGCAGCTTTCACTGAGTTGTACTTAGCGTCCAAGTGTTCAGCCATTTCACTTGGTCCGAGGTTTGGGTTCTTAAGGAATTCCTTGAAAATAGTGTCTTTGAGGCTTTTTCTGCTTGACATTTTACTGGTTGATATATATGTTTCAAAGTTCTTATTAACTTTACTTTTGGGGTCTGGATGAAAACTCATCGATTTTAAGCAATATCCGAGCAAGTTAATTTCCGAGTATATAAATAAAACACGGTTTAACCCAAATAACGCTCACGATGATCAGAGGGTTTAAATACCATAGAAAAAAAGTGTTGTATAATCACTGTTTTCAAGGTTAATTACATCATGGTGCTCGCGGTCAAGGAAAGAAACAAGCTCATTCAACCATTATCACTAAGAGCACCCTTACCAAACCTCAGTCTCTCTATCCGGAACCTCCTCTTGAACGAGATAACCAGCGACGTGCTGGATGACCTGCCTCTGGTCAAAGAGCTGGCTAAAAGGATAAGGCGAGAGATAGACATCGTATCCCTGACGAAGTACGAGGCATTCACCCACGTAGCCGGAGTGGATGCAGGGAGCCAGATCATACCCTTGGCTTCACGACAATACGGGATCATTAGTGCGCTCGCCTACGGGATACCAAGCGGGCACAGGTTCTTCCTTGATCCGGAGTCATTCAGTCAAGCCTATAGCAAGATAGGAGACGGGTTCAGGAGCGTCGTCAACGTCAGACGTGAAGCCAAGCTCTACGAGACCGCGGTGCTATACCTTGACGAGAGACCAGAGACCGACCTTGTGCTAATAGATGGTCCCCTCGCGTTCAGTAACTGGTGGAAAAACGCTGGCGAGGAAAAAGACAGGCAACGCCTCATAGATGCAGTGAACCGGCTGCTGAAGAAATGCAGGGAGATGGACGTGACGGTGGCGGGCATCGTAAAGCGTCCAAGCGCCAGATACCTGATCCATTATCTGGGCCTTCAAAACGAGACGGATCTACCTGATAGCTTCCTCCTGCTTCAAGCATTGAGGCAGGGAGAGCGAACAGACATCTTCTCCCCGAAGACAGCGCTCAGGATGGCTGCTAGGAACTCGCCTTTCATGGATGCGGTGAGGGACTCTATCTACTCGTTCTACTGCAGGCTCACATCGGAGTGGAACCTGCCCCCGATCAGGGTAGACATTCCAGCGTTCTGTTTGGGTAGGTTAGATGACGTGGCGTCGTACTGCTACGCTACGAGTTTCTACGGGGGAATTCCTTTGGCCATCGTGAAGGCTGATGAGGAGGTCAAGGTCACTAGGCGGTTCATCAGCGACATCTACATGGAGATACTGACAAGAGTGAGCAGAGAGAGCGGTGAGATGAGCCAGTTAGCGCCTTACTGGGGGGAAGGGGAATGGATGGGAGTCTGAGAGTTGGTCACACATATAGCAGCAGCGGCGAGTACGGCATCAACAAGATCACAATATTGTTGCTGAGAGGCTACGAGCTAGCCAAAGGCGACATAGTCTACATTGAGCACCCCAAGAACGGAACCCATGTTGTATATCAGGTCACTCGCGTTTTTCCCCATAAAAAGGTCAGGGAGTACGAGGAAGCGTTACTCAGGGACGGGCGCATAATCAGTGACTTTGAGGACAGCACTCTCCACGCACAGGCCTACCAGTGGGGCTGGATGGACAACGGCGGAAGCCTCAGACCTCTTAGGTACCCTATGCCACCGAATACTCCTGTTTATCTGGCTCAGCGGGATGTAATAGCAAGGTTCACTCAGCCCAACGGTGACTGGAAGTTCCTTCTGGGCACAGATCCCAGCACAGATCTTGACGTGGAGTTGGGACTCTACCCTCTCATCAGGCAGAGTTGCCTCATATGCGGAGCCGTGGGCACGGGTAAGACTACTACTGCTGTCACCATGGTGGCTCGAGCCGCCGCCTCTGATCCTCCTGTACGGTTCTTCATAGTCGACAAGGACGGTGAGTACAATAGCCTCAGCGAGCACTTGGGGGTCGACAAGGTGTTGAAGGTGCCTTGGAGCAGGTTCTTCCAGCCGGGCAATATTCCTTGGGAGGATTACATGGCTGAGTTCGGGTGGCAGAAGACTTGGTGGAACGCCAAGATTCTGACTCACGCCCTCAAGATATTGTATGCGCAGGCATCCACAGTCACCAAGCTTAACCTCAAGCAGGCGGTGGGATGGGTTAAACCCGAGAAACTGGGGTTCAACAAGAAGCTAGAGGAGTGGGATAGCTACAGGCAGCAGGTGCTAGACGCGGTCTCGGGAAGCAAGCTCATCCCAGACGCCGACATGGAGCCCCTAGACCCCGTTGACCTGCTCAGAGATAAGCATGTGGTCCTGATGGACCTGAGCCAGGGCAAGGACACGTGGAACCAGAAACACTTTGTTGTAGCCCAGGTGCTGCGAAGAATCTTCGGAGAGGCACTCGAGAACAGAAAGTTTGGGTGCATCATACTCCTCGAAGAAGCAATGTATTATGCTCCCCAGCGAGGCGTCTTCGAGATAGGTGAGAAGGAAAGCAGAGGAAAACTCCTGGGAGTCATAAAGGAGATTGCCACAAACGGTGGTCGAAATGGTATTGGCCTTTGGGTAGTGACTCAGCGCCTCAGCACAGTGGATAAGACAGTAGTGACCCAGTGTGCCAACAACGTCATCTGTCATAGCCTAGAGGACGTGGATAAGGCAAGGATATCCGAGATCATGGGCAACGAGTTCGCTGAGCTCATAGGAGACCTGCCGCCAGGGGAGGCCATCGTAAAAGGCACCACTTTGAAGTGCAGATTCCCAATCTGGGTAAAAGTGTTACCTGAGTTGTACCCCGCATCGAGTCTAAGCACTCCCATGAGCAGGTTCATCCACATGGAGTTGGCCAGCCGTGAGGTCTTGGCTGACGACTAAACATTATTTACTACCCCTGTTTCATGGAATGGTATGAGCCATAGACTCTATCCTCAACGACCGATAGTGGGAGTGGGCGTCCTCATAGAGCAGGAGGGAGAGTATCTTCTCATCAAACGCGCCGCCGAACCAGACAAGGGTCTATGGTCCATACCAGGTGGGCTCGTAGAGGTTGGTGAGAAGGCTTCAGAGGCCGCCGCACGAGAAGCACTAGAAGAGACAGGGCTCACCGTAAAGATCGTGAAAAGGATCAGCGTAATAGACAAGATAGTAAAAGACGAGAAAGGCAAGATCAAGTTCCATTTCATAATCATAGATTTCCTTGCCAACCCGTTGAGCGGCGAGGTACACGCAATGGATGACGCCCTAGAGGCAAAGTGGGTGAAACCAGAGAACTTCATAGACTATAATATGTCACCCACGCTCCTACCTATGCTAAAAGAGATGGGGTTATACCCCGGTTAGCACTCTGTTTTCCTGATTTGCTTTTTGAGAGCCTCCTTGACCTCTTTCATCCTTTTAAGACCATCAACCGTCTTGGGGTTCATGTAGTGAAGCTCCCCGTTCTTCAGGATAAGGTAGATTATGAGATCGTCGTCCACCTGTGCCACCATTAACTGGTCAGGTGACTCATAGAGGTCATATGATGTGCCCAGCGCAGTGTTCATCCTGCCTACTTTCTTCCAACTGGATAAATCTGGGACCTTCTGAACACTCAATTTCTGCTCTAGTTTGGTCTTATTTTATGAAGTATTTTAGTATTGTATATTAGAGGTCCATATTTTCGTGATTCAGCGCGGCTTCAACAGCCCAAATTAACGGTAAAGATGATATATGATGTGCCGTATTTCCATGAGGCAGGTGCAATTATTGGTTAACGCATCCCATTTCAAAGGAAAGCACTTCATCTCGATGAGGGATTACAACCGCGAGGAACTGGACTTCATCCTCGACACAGCAGATCAGATGGTGGAGCTCGAGAAACAGGGTTCCGACCTCTGCAAGAGTAAGGTCCTCGCGTCTATGTTCTTCGAGCCAAGCACAAGGACTAGACTAAGCTTCGAGACAGCCATGTTCAGGCTAGGCGGCAACGTCACGACGGTTGCTGACCCCAAGACAAGTAGCGCAGCGAAGGGTGAAACTCTGGAGGACACCATCAAGACCATCCAGAACTACGCTGACATCATCGCTATGAGGCACCCAGACAACGACGCAGCGTTGAGGGCAGCCAAGGTAGCTATGGTTCCTTATATCAACGGTGGAAGCGGAAGCTGGGAGCATCCAACCCAGACAATGCTGGACCTCCACTGCATCAGGTACGCTAAAGGCGGCATGGATGGACTCACCATAGGAATGGTAGGCGACCTCAAGCACGGAAGAACCGTTCATAGTCTACTATTAGCTCTACGACATTATGATGTCAAGGTCAAACTCATCGCCCCAGAGCAGCTCAAGATGAAGCCCGATGTCATCGAGGGCACCGAGGGCAAGATCGAGATCGAGGAAGTCACGGACCTCAAGAAGACGCTGCCTGAGCTGGACCTCATATACATGACGAGGGTCCAGAAGGAGCGGTTCCCTGACCCAGCGGACTACGATAAGGTGAAGAACAGCTATATCCTTGACAAGGCTCTGTTGAGCAAAGGCAAGAGAGACGTGGTTGTGATGCACCCCTTGCCGAGGGTCAACGAGATAGCAACAGACATAGACCCGTTGCCTAACGCCTGGTACTTCAGGCAGGTCAAGCACGGCATCTACGCCAGAATGGCCATCATGGGTCTTGCCCTGGGGGTTCTTTAACCCCTATCAAGGCGGTCGAATAATCTTTTAATCCGGCCCCAGCGGTCTTCCTCTGGGTTTTCTTTTTCCATTTTCTCCTCGGTGTAAGCGTCAGGTATCTTGTAGACGAATATCTTGTGGCTCCCCACAGTGTAGTGAGCCTGATCTTCCTTCACGGTGACCCAGTCAATTATCGGGAAGTCATGGCTAACTATCCTTGCGCCTTCTCGAAGTTCCTCCTTAAACTTGGGGCGGAGTTTAGCGTTCCCAGAGGTAGTAAGATATAGAGTGATCAGTGTAGCCTCTGAGAAGTCAGACTTGAAGAAGTTACCCTCAACGACACTTATCCTGTCATTAAGCTCCTTGTCGCCAACCTTCAGTTTCACTGTTTCAGCCATCTGAGGGTTAAGCTCAAACCCAACGGCTTTATCCACGTTGAACTCCTCGACGGCCGTGAGGAGTATACGACCGTCACCACATCCAAGATCGTAGAGAACGTCACCGGGACCAGCATTCACAAGGCTAAGCATCTCCCTGACCACACTTAGTGGAGTTGGGACGTATGGTGCCACGCTCTCAGTGCCGTCGCCCCAGCCAAGGCTGTAATGCCATCCAGTGATGCGTTCACCGAAGTCATCTGAATCCTTGTTATAGTCGTCCCCTGACATCGATCAAATTCTCGAACTCGTACCAATTAACGGTTACGGGTGCCGCGAAGCCGTTAAAAGTGCAGATACGTCTGGGTTCAATGGTTTATGAGATGGATCTGAGTATAGTTGAGATGAAAATCCCCGAGGGATGCAACATCATCCTTGGGCAGAGCCACTTCATCAAGACAGTGGAGGACCTATACGAGGCACTGGCATCCTCCGCACCCACCATCAAGTTTGGGTTAGCCTTCTGCGAGGCCAGCGGAGACTGCCTGGTACGTGCTGAGGGGAACGATGAGGAGCTTAAGAAAACGGCCATCGATAACGCGTTGGCGCTGAGCAGCGGCCACAGCTTCAACGTAGTGCTAAAAGACGCTTACCCGATAAACGTGCTAACGCAGGTAAAGATGGTTCCTGAGGTCTGCAGGATATTCGCTGCGACAGCCAACCCGCTTCAAGTAATCGTCGCTGAGACTGAGCAGGGTCGGGGCATCATGGGTGTGGTTGATGGCATGAAATCCAAGGGCGTAGAAGACGAGGAAGGCATAAAGTGGAGAAAGAGCTTCCTAAGAAAGATAGGATACAAGACTTAGCCCAGAAGCTTCTTGATTATATCAGGTAGCTCATCTAGTTTGACATCCCCCGGGACTTCCTTGATGAGGCCTCTGTCCTTGTACCTTTCTAAAAGTGGTCGTGTCTTCTCCCTGTACACCTCAAGCCTGTTCTTGATGACATCTGGGTTATCGTCTTCCCTGCGGATGAGCCCTGATCCGCATTGATCGCAGTACCCTTTCTTCTTGGGTGGCTTGGATTCTAGGTGATAAATGGCTCCACAGTTGGGGCAACTCCTTCGCTTACTCAGCCTGTCGATTATTGTCTTGTCTCCCAGCACAATGTGGATAATGTAGTCCAATTTCTGGTTGTTCTCTTCTAGAATCTCGTCGAGGGCGTCTGCCTGTGAAGTGCTTCTGGGGTATCCGTCCAGAATGAATCCTTCCTCTATGCCTGGCTGGCTGAAGCGTTGCCTGACTATCCCATTTACAATGTCATCAGGAACCAGATCGCCTCTGTTCATATACTCTTTAGCTACCTTCCCGTACTCTGTGCCTTCAGCCACTGCCTCCCTGAGCATGTCACCGGTGGTGATGACGGGGATACCGTAGATATCTGAAATTATACGGGCCTGAGTGCCCTTGCCGCTTCCCGGGGGCCCAAGCATGACGATCCTCATCAAAATAACTCCTGATTGACCCGATTCTGAACCACGCCACTGTGTTAAAACATTTACTATACCAAGATCGTCAATACTATGGCGAATATCATTGGAGCCGTATAGACCGTTCACGGTGATGGGGTGGTTCCTCATCATCCTTGGAATAATCTTCGTAGCTTTACCATACATCACCAGAGTTGTACCTGACATAGAGAAAGTCCCATGGGTCATTCTTTGGGTCTACAAGAGGAATGGCTTCTATTTCGCTACCAGCCCCCTCCTGATCTTCCTCTCCATACTCTCAGTGATATGGAGTTATCTGAGGCGCTGACAAATCACCTTTATATCGATAATCCTGTTATCCAAATAGGATGGTCCAACGGAGAGTCATCCTCGTCGTACGGGACGGATGGGGATACACGAGTGAGACAGCGGGAAACGCTGTCCACTTGGCTTGGACCCCAAATGATGATTACTATATGAAGAACTATCCATGGACTCTCCTAAAATGCACAGGAAACGCCGTAGGGCTCCCCGAAGGCACCCAAGGGGGAAGCGAGCCAGGCCACCTGACGATGGGAGCAGGCCGCATCGTATGGCAGCCACTAGAGGAGATAAACAAAAGCATTAGAGACGGCAGCTTCTACAAAGTTAAACCATTCCTCGACGCCATAAAGTACTGCAAACAGACAGGTGGAAAGCTTCACCTAGCCGGACTTTTCAGCGATCAAGGAATCCATGGTACAATCCATCACCTAAATGCGCTCCTTGAATTAACACGGCGGGAACGGTTTGGCAGAGTCTTTATCCATTGTTTCTTAGATGGGAGAGATGTCCCCGAGTATAGTGCTGACCAGTTTTTCAACGAGACCCAGAGAATCATCGAAGAGAAAGGCATCGGTAGATTCGCTAGTATCGTTGGCAGGTACTACGCGATGGATCGGGATACCAACTGGGATCGCACCGAGAGAGCCTACAGCCTTCTCACCATAGGTAAGGGGCGGAGAAACAACGACCCCATCGAAGCAATTTATAGAGCCTACAAGAGAGACCCGGAGCTATCCGATTATTATGTGGAACCAATAATCCTTGTGGACTCCAAAGGTGAACCAGTGGCTACCGTCGATGATGGTGACGCCTTCATTTTCTGGAATTTCCGCAGCGACAGGGCCCGACAGATTACCTATGCTTTCACCTTGAAAGAGTTCACCAAGTTTCATAGAACCAAGACTCCGAGAATTTACTTTGTCTGCATGAGTGTCTATGACCAGAAGCTTCCTCTACCAGTGGCTTTCCTCCAGAAAACCGTCACAAACAACCTGGGTAACGTCCTAAGTTCTTTCAGATTAAGGCAGCTCCGGATAGCTGAGACTGAAAAGTACGCTCATGTCACTTTCTTCTTCAACAGTCAAGTCGAGGAACCTAATTTCGGTGAGGAAAGGATACTAGTACCAAGCCTCAAGATACCTAGCTACGAGGATCAGCCCGAGATGAGCGCCTTAGGTATCACTGATCGTGTGGTCTCTGAGATCGAACGGAACTTTTACGATTTAATTTTGGTCAACTACGCCAACGGCGACTTGGTTGGGCACTCGGCGAATCTTCAGGCTGGCATCACGGCCTGCGAGGTAGTGGACGATTGCCTAGGAAGGGTTGTGAATGCAGGTCTACAGGAAGATTATGTGGTGCTTGTCACAGGGGATCACGGGAATATCGAGAACATGTTTTACACAGATGGTTCACCGAACCCATCCCACGGATTAAACCCGGTGCCATTTATTCTCATAGGAAACGAGAGACAGCTAATAACAACTAGGTTAATGGAGGGAATGGGGTTAAGCAGCGTGGCTCCCACCATACTTGAACTCATGGGCTTAGAGAAGCCACCTGAGATGACTAGCCCAAGCTTAATCAGGCGATTCGAAGATTTTATAGGATAACGGCGCTCTTTTTCGTGCATTATAAGCGTTGAGACGCTGGGAACAATAATCTTCAGAGGAAACAATATGATCAACAAGAAAGGTTTCGACACAGCGAAATACTTGGCCGCTCAAGTCAAACGAATCATGGAGCGAGTAGATGACTTTGACAAGCTCTACCTAGAGTTCGGGGGCAAACTAAGATACGATAACCATGCTTCTAGGGTCCTACCCGGCTTCGAGGTGGACACTAAGGTCCAGATGCTCAAGAAACTCGGGGAAAACATAGAGATAATCCACTGCATCAGCGCAAAGGACATCGAAGGCAGAAAAGTGCGCAGGGACTTTGGGCTCACCTACGAGGATCAGATACTCAAAGACATTACCGACTTGAGTGAACTTGGACTCGATGTTTCAGCAGTCGTCATCAACAGGTATAGCGGCGAGCAGGTAGCGCTTAGGTTCAAGCAACGTCTCGAGAACCGCAGCATCCGTGTCTACCTAGGCTACGAGTTACCTGACTATCTTGAGAACGTTGACATGGTCGTGAGCGATGAGGGCTATGGGAAATCGGAACACGTACCAACCGAGAAACCCATTGTTGTGGTAACTGCACCCGGCCCAGGCAGCGGCAAGATGAGCTTCGCTATGAGCCAGGTCTATCAGGACAGGAAGAAGGGAGTCATGAGTGGGTTTGCCAAGTTCGAGACTTTCCCAATATGGGACCTGCCTGTGGAGCACCCGGTAAACGTGGCGTACGAGGCAGCCACAGCTGATCTAGGTGATTATAACTGTGTTGATCCTTGGCACAAGGATGCATACGGTGAAGAGTCTACCAACTATAACAGGGACGTAGAAAACTTTGCGATAATGTTGAAGATCATAGAGAAAATGGTGCCAGAGGGTGACCCTATGACTGAGATCAGGAGTCCCACTGACATGGGTGTCAACATGGCCAAACAGGGAATCATCGACGACGCGGTGGTCCAGCAGGCCAGCAGGGATGAGATCGTACGCAGACATTATATGTACAAACGGGAGTTCGTTGAGGGCATCACAACCTATGACACACTTGACCGTATGGAGAAGATCATGGCCCGTGTTGGCGTTAAGCCTGAGGACAGAAAAGTAGCCATGGCTGCAAATGAGGCTATGGAGACTTCGAAATTTGATGAGACCAAAGGCCTCAACGGGGTATATACTGGTGCAGCAATTGAGCTCAGAAGCGACACTCCCCTGATTCTTACAGGCAAGAGGTCTGCGATTCTTCACTCAGAGTCAGCGGCCCTTCTAAACGTCGTGAAGTACCTTGCTGGAATACCCGACGAGATAGACGTTCTTTCACCGATCATTATCGAGAGCATATCTACCCTTAAAACAAAGTTAGGATTATTGGATGTGTCTCTTGACGTGAAAGAGGTTCTTGACGCTCTCGCTGTCAGTGCGGTCTTTAACCCTAACGCAGCTGAATGTCTTGACGCTTTGAGTAAACTGAGGAATTGTGAGATGCATTCCACTCATCTGATGGATGCTGGATGCGAGAAACCACTCAAGGAACTGGGCCTCAACATAACAACTGACGCCAAGCTCCCCATAGTGAGCAATAACTAATTTTTTCATTAATTAGATGTATAGGCGAACACTTTCGCTTTTTTTCAATTATATTTATAATTTTTCTATTTATCACCCCATTAAATTAGGTATTTTAAGGAAAAAACGCTTCAAACTCTTTATTTGATGGGTTTCGAATCATTTATAGGACACGTGGGTGCAGAACACAGGTATTATTGGCAGGTCATTGACTTGACAAAATATGTTTTTATTACCGGCGGCGTCCTCAGCGGACTGGGGAAAGGATTAGTCACCTGCAGCATCGGTAAGATGCTTGAGGTAAGAGGATACAAGATCACGGTCATCAAGTGCGACCCATACCTGAACGTAGACGCGGGAACCATGAACCCCTACATCCACGGCGAGGTCTTCGTCCTCGATGACGGCTATGAGGCAGACATGGATCTTGGCACATACGAAAGGTTCCTTGAAGGAGAGTTCGGCAGAGACAACAACGCCACGAGCGGCCAAGTCTACCAGGCGGTCATCAGAAAGGAACGTGAAGGCGGCTACCTTGGCAGGTGCGTCCAGATAATACCTCACGTAACAGATGAGATCAAGCGTAGAATAAGAAAAGTGGCCACAAAAAGTGGGGCCGACGTGGTTCTGGTTGAGATCGGTGGCACAGTGGGTGACATAGAGGGGCTTCCATTCCTTGAAGCTATCAGGCAGCTCTCCAACGAGGAAAAACGCGGTGATACCATCCTCGTCCACCTAACTCTTGTGCCCACGTTGAGCGCAGTAGGGGAACCTAAAACGAAGCCCACACAGCATAGCGTAAAAGAATTGAGAACAATCGGCCTCAAGCCCGATATTATCGCTGCTAGGACTGAGTTCGGCAGACTTGATACAGAGCACCGTAGGAAGATAGCGGACACCTGTAGCGTCGAGGAGCGGGCTGTTTTCAGCAGCATCAACGTCCCAATCCTGTACGAGTTACCGATTGAACTTGAGGAGCAAGGAATGGGCGCGGTAATCACAGAGTATCTTGGTCTAAACGGTACCAAACCGGATTGGACTGAGTGGAAAAAGATGGTCTCCACCTACAAGGACCCCACAGATGTAGTCAAGATCGCTATGTGCGGCAAATACGCCGAGCTAGCCGACTGCTATGTGAGCGTCAACGAGGCTCTGCGTCATAGTGCAGCAAAGGCGGGTTGCAGAGTCCAGATCAACTGGATCGAAACAGAGGTCTTCGAGGAGGACATCCACAAGGCCGAGGTTCTCGCAGATTATGATGGCGTCCTCGTCCCGGGTGGGTTCGGCCTTAGGGGAGCCGAGGGCAAGATAATCGCAATCAACTATGCAAGAAGGCAGGATGTGCCCTTCCTTGGCATCTGTTACGGGTTTCAGCTGGCCACCGTAGAGTTTGCTAGGCACGTCGCAGGGCTTGAGGGCTCACACAGCACTGAGTGTGTGCCGGAGGCACCTCACCCCGTAATTGACTTGCTCCCGGAGCAGAAGGCCATCAGCGTGATGGGTGGAACCATGCGTCTAGGCGCCAACGATGTTGAGGTCGAGGCTGGTTCACTCGCTGAGAGGCTCTACGGATCCACGGAGATTAAGGAAAGGCACAGGCACCGCTGGGAGGTGAACGCCGAGTACTATGAGCGGTTGGAGAAGGCTGGAGCAAAATACACGGCGGTGAGCAAGGAGAAGAAACTCAAGGAGATTCTAGAGCTGCCTGACAAGTACTTCTTCATGGGAACCCAGTTCCACCCCGAGTTCAAGAGCCGCCCATGGGCGCCGAGCCCACCATACTACGGGTTCGTGAAGGCTGCCTACGATAAAAAAATGGGCAAGCCCAAGCCCGAGTTCTAGGACTCGTACACAATTTTTCCGTCTACTATTGTTTTCAGCACCTGAATATTCAGGAGGTCCTCAGGATCGATGGTTAGGATGTCTCTGTCAAGTACGATTATGTCAGCGAGTTTACCTAGCTCAATGCTTCCTAGTTTGTCCTCGTCCTTACCTTGATACGCGCCGTTCCATGTGTAAACCCTGATAGCGTCCTTTACACTGATGGCCTCCTCGGGTCCGACAACCTGCCCGCTGCTAGTCTTTCGGGTCACCGCTGTGTACATCTGAACGAAGGGGCTGTAGTAGGTGACCGGACAGTCGCTGTTACCTCCAGCGATTATCCCCATCTCTTTCATTGTCTTGTGTGGATGGAGCCACCTAGACCTATCTGGTCCGAAGTTCTCGGTGTACTGGTCACCCAGTCCATACATGTAACCGATGCTGCTGGACGGAGAGGCACCCAGCTCCTTGATACGCTTCAACTGCTTGGGTGTGCAAAGGCTGTTGTGCTCGATTCTATGCCTCATATCTGGTTTTGGGTTTTGTTTCTGGGCTTTCTCGATGGCGTCTAGCGCCATATCGACACCTCTGTCGCCTATGCTGTGGATGCTTACCCTGAGCCCAGCGTTGTGGGCTTTCAATGTCAGGCGGTTCACTTCTTCGGGCTCCGTCATCCATAAGCCCAATCCTCTGGGTCCACGGTTCTGGGGCTCATAGACGCAACAAGTACCGCCTGCACCTGAGCCATCTCCCATGATCTTCATGGACATGACCTTGAGCCAGTCGTCTCCAAACCCGCTCTCGATTCCTCCCAACGCAAGACCATCGAGGACATCACCCGGACTGTTCCTGTTGACGCTTACCATGAGGCTCATCCTCACCTTCCTGATTCCGTCATCGAGGAGCTGCTTGTAGGCCCTTATGCCGTTCATGCGTCCGCTGGCGTTGTGGGTCGAGGTCACTCCCCAGCTCGCGAACTGCTCAACAGTCTTCTTGTAGCCTTCCTTGAGTTCTTCTACCGTGTACTCTGGGATGTGTTTACGTACTAGACCCGAAGCGTTCTCGTAGAGTAGACCTGTGGGGATTCCTCCCTCATCTCTCTCGATCTCTCCTCCAGGTGGGTCAGGGGTGTCTTTACTGACGCCCGCTAATTCAAGAGCCCTACTATTTGCCAGCGACTGGTGACCGGTATCAGATACTATAAAGACTGGGTTGTCGGGAGCCACGGAGTCAAGCTCCCACCTTGTTATATGCCTTTTCTCTACTAGCTTGGAGTCGTTGAAGGCGACTCCTCTGACCCATTTATCTGATCCCACTTCCTCTGCTTTTGCCTTGACCTTGTCAAGTATCTCCGAGATGGATCTTATGGGGGGTGCTCTACAGTCAATCTCCATGAACTTGAAGCTGATGCTGCTAGGGTGGGTATGGCTGTCGATGATCCCCGGCATCGCTGTCTTACCATCAAGATCTATGATATTGGTTTTCTCTCCGGAAAGTTTCCTAATTTCTTCCGTCTTTCCTATGGCGATAAACTTGCCGTCCTTGATGGCAACCGCTTCAACAACTGAGTCCTGTCTGTCCACTGTGATGATCTTCCCGTTAACTAGGACCATGTCCGCCTTCAAACCCATATTATTCACGTAGAAGACACGGTGATGACCGCATAAAAAACCAGTCACATGGCATATTTCATAACTCAATGAGCAGGATATTGTGTCATGATCTCACCCGAGGAGACAAGAAGACGCGTGACGCGGATAATCGCTGCCACTAGGTTCCCTTTCATCGACCAGACTGACTGGGACCCCACTTGGAGAGTCTACACAAATGATCACCAGAAGCAGGAACACCCAGTTGAGACAGGGGATCAGGTTCTGTACCCCAACGTAGTCAGCACGTTCGGGAACGGCGACCTCAGGGTACTATGCGAGGTAGAGATGAAGGATACGGTCACGGAGGAACAGGTCCCCAAATGGAGGACGCTCTCAGAGCTCGCCGGCGTGACGTACAAGCTCAAAAAGTTCTTCCTCTACGTTCCTGAGGGAATGGAAGAGACCGCTCAACGACTTCTCGAAGATAATACTATTGAGTACGCTGGTCTCAGGACATGGGCAGTAAAAGATGGAAAACTGGTTATAACTCCCATTGTGACGCCTGACGAGGAGAAGGATCATAGATAGAGGAGATAGGTGGGGGCTTATCGCCGGTTGGACCTGGCGACTCACCTAACTCCCTGCCTGTACCCCTCGAAAATCATTCAAAAGCTTTTATCGGAGTATATTCACGACAAACACCTTGTCTGTCCTAACGACGAATTATCACACTTGGGCTGTATGTCGTCGTGAGACCAACAAGTTTCACGTTTAAAAAGTGTTAGAGGCGGACAATCCCCACGTTGTCCACCACATCAATCTCTGTTCCGTATGGCTTGGAGAGCTTCTTGATTATCTTAAGGATGTGCCCCCCTAGCTTTGGGTCAGCCATCATGGGTCGCCCCCTCTGGCTCCTGGGCTTGTCTTGTCCAAGGTCTATCGGGTAGAGCTTCAGTTCGCTGAGTTTGTCCCCTTTGTACTCCATCCTTGGAATGATACTGATCCAGTATTTTTCGTCCTTGGTGAACCACTTGCTCTTGGGGTACCCGGGTCTAGGAGGTGAGTCTTGTCTCGCGTCGTATGCCTCTGAGACGGTTCCACCGTAAGCGTCCAGTCCATACCTGTCATAGAAATCGGATGGCATCTTGTACACCGTCTCGTTCTGGAACACAAAGTTACCCAAGCTGTAAAAGATGGGATTGCCGTCCCTGATCTCGATTCCTCTCATGGCGTGGTGGCCATGCCCGATGAAGCAGTGAGCCCCCGCGTCGATGGAGGCGCGTGCAAACTCCTCTATGAACTCTGCTGGACGCTCCCTGTCACCCTGTACACCCTCATGCCCGTGAAGAGTCATCAGAACCCAGTCAGCTTGCCGCGCAGCGTCCTTAATTGCTTCTAGGTTGCCCTTCATGTCGCCTTGATGAGGCTTTGTGTGAAGTCCTACTTTCTTTCCGGGAACAAATTTCTTGGATATGAAATGGTAAGAGTCCTTTTCCTGATGTACTATTGGTAGCTCCAGCTCTTCTGCTACCTGTTTCAGCTTGCTGATGGTCTCGGGCTTCGCTTCGTACCATTGTTCGTATCTTAACGGGTTCAATCCGGGTCTGCCTTTCATGTCACGACGCGCGTCACCTGCTCTCCCAAAGTTGGCGAAGGTGCTACACGCTGATATCAAGGCGACTCTTCCGTTATCTGTATCCATGTAAGCCGGCTGTCTAGCCTCCGCCAGGTTATTCCCGGTGCCCGCGTAGGGAACTCCCGCTTTCTCTAGGTGATAAATGGTGCTGAATAGACCGCCATACATGTAGTCCAAGCTGTGGTTGTTGGCAGTGCTGAAGATGTCAAAGCCCATCCAGATGAGCTCGTCTAGGATGTGGGGCGGGGCTCTCGTGTAGGTTCCCCCACACTCAGCCGCTGGGAAACAGTCCTCATCGTAGTCGTGGAGCAACATCTCCAGGTTGGTGAAGGCCACATCTACTCCTCTGATCATGTT
>JAOZHP010000084.1 GCA_026014815.1 Candidatus Bathyarchaeota archaeon | reverse complement strand
GGGATACTCCACGACATAGACTATGAGACATTCGGAGACGACTTTACCAAACATGGAGCCATATCAGCTGAAATGGTACAAGACCTACTGCCCGAGGACGCAGTCAGAGCCATCAGGAGCCACAACCCACTCACCGGCTTTGAACCAGAGTCAAGGTTCGAGGTCTCACTTCTCGCAGCAGACGCAATCTCAGGGTTGATCGTCGCCAACGCGCTAGTAAGACCCAACAAGATGCAGGGCATGAAAGCCAAAAGCGTAAAAAAACGAATGAAAGACAAGAGCTTCGCGCGTCAAGTGAGCAGGGAGAACGTGATGCGTTGCGAGGAGATAGGCTTGGAATTCAGCGAGTTCGCGCAGATAGCCATAGTGGCCATGCAGAGCGTGGCAGACCAGATAGGATTGAGCTAAATGGTGGACCCAGAGAGACAGAGGCACCGAGTAACCAGAATCATCGCAGCCACAAGATTCCCTTTCCTTGACCAAGAAGAGAACAGCTGGCCACCCAGCTACCAGACCATCGTCAACGACGAGCAGAACCGGTTCGGCATCAAGGGGCCAGACCACATAGGCATCATCTACCCCAGCATCGTCATCCTCAGGGGAGACGGCGGCGTGCAAGAACTGGGAATGGTGGAACCCGCCATGAACGTCACCGAGGAACGCGCCAAGGTATGGCAGTTCCTATCGGACAGCACCAGCGTCGGACGGAAATATAAGAAGCTGTTCGTGTACGTGCCTCACGGCTACGAGGAGAAGGCTTTGAAGATCCTTGAGGACAACAACATCGAGTACGATGGTCTAAGAGGCTACGGCGTGATTGATGGCAACCTGAAGATCTACCCCATCAAGACCCATGACAGCCCCCACGACCACAGATAACCCATCTTTTTCTCATCAAGATAATATCTGAGTTAGGTGGAGTAAACTATCTTTCCATCTAACATGGTTTTCAGCACACGGATGTCTTTGATCTCATCAATGGGGCACGTCATGATGTCCCTGTCGAGGATTATCATGTCAGCGAGCTTTCCGGGTTCTAGGCTGCCCTTGATGTCTTCCTCAAAGGTGAGGTAAGCACCGTTGATGGTGTACATCCGTATTGATTCCTCGCGTGTGATCTTTTGCTCGATGCCCATCTGTGTGCCCTTCACCTCTGATCGTCTGGCTATCGCTGCCCATAGGCTTGGGAACGGTGGGTATGGCGTCACTGGACTGTCGGTGCCTGAAGCGGTCATTATGCCTTCATCTAGCCATGCTCTATGTGGTTTTAGCCACTGGCTTCGTTCATGGCCTACGTTCTCGTAGTAGCTGTCACCCAGATAATAGAGGAAGCTAGGCTGACTGGCCACCTGTATCCCCAAGTCTCTACAGTCTTTGAAGTTCTCTTCGCTTGGCTGGTACGCGTGGATGAGGTAGAATCGTCTACCCTTGATGGACTTGATCTTATCAGTCGCCTTAAAGGCGTCAAGAACGATGTCCATGGCTTTTCCGCCGCAGCAGTGTATTCCACATAGCATACCTCGCTTGTTGGCTGCGTCCACCAGTTTCTGCAGGTTATCGACTGGAACCGTTAGCAGCCCATAGTCCTCGGGGTCGTTCTCGTAGGGCTCACGGAGCAACGCGGTCTTGCCTCCGATGCCTCCGTCGATGAGTATCTTGAGGCCCTGGAACCTGAGGAGGTCGTCGCCGTACCCTGAGAGCATGGGGAAGTTCATGATGCGTTTGACGCTGTCCTCGATGGATTCCTGTCCCTGGATGGCTCGGAGCATCATGTTGGTTCTGACTGTGAGCTCGCCTTTCTCTTTGAGGAGCTGGTAGGCCACCATCTCATCCTCTGTGTTGCCTGCGTCGATGACACTGGTGATGCCTACCTTATTGAAGGCTGTGCAGGCTGTCTTGATGGCATCCATGGTCTCCGGGATACCGGTGGGGGGGATATGCTTCCTCACTAGGATCATGGCTGGTCCCTCCTCCATCATGCCTGTGGGTTCACCGTTCTCGTCTTTCACTATCTGTCCGCCTACTGGCTGTGGGGTGTCCTTGCTAACTCCAGCGATCTCCAGTGCCTTGCTGTTGGCTACGAGGAGGTGACCGCAGGTTCGTGTGAGTACCACTGGGTTGTCTGGGGCTACCTCATCGAAGTCCCATCTGGATGGGTTTCTGTGCTCAGCTAGCTTGGCCTGGTCCCAGCCTCTCCCCAGTATCCATTCACTGGGCTTGGCTGCCTTGACTTTCTCGGCTACCGCCTTCTTCATGTCCTCGATGCTCATCAGGGGGGGTGTCCGGCAGTTGATCCACTGGAGGGCTAGCCCTGTGCCTATGAGGTGGAGGTGGCTGTCATAGAGACCGGGCATCACTGTTTTGCCTTCAAGGTCCACTACCTCGGTGGAGTCGCCTACAAGCTTCTTTATCTCGGATGTTGTACCTACGGCCTGGATCTTTCCATCCTTCACCGCTACTGCTTCAGCGGTGGTGAAGTCCTTGTCTACGGTGAGTATCTTTCCGTTGAGGAGCGCTAGGTCCGCTATACATGCCTTTGATGCAGACATAACTATTCATCAATAGTCCCGACTGCTGCAGATATAATACTTGACTGTCAACCGAGGAGCAAGGTGATCTCGTGGACCAGTAGCTCTGGGATGGTGTTTCTACCTTCCTTGATGAGCTGTACGAGTCCCAGCGACTCCAAAGTCTTAAGGTCGGTATACACGTTTTTTACATCGCGTTCCACGTAGCCAGCAAACTCGTTTATACTGTTGAAGCTTCCCTCGGTGAGACTGTCCAGCAGCTCCAGTCGTCTCGGCGTCAGTTTGCTGTAGTCCTCTGGCGTGAAGTCGAGATCTTCCTCGGCGAGGTACTCAAAGTCTTCGCCTTCCTGGTAGGCTCTAACTGCGTGGTCCATGCTGGTCCACTCGACGTAGTCTTGGAAGACGCCGGGAGGTATTCTGCCTTTGATGAACTCCTCGTGGAGGTGGCTTAGGCTTCCGTATTTGATGGTGTACTCGTCTAGCTTGTTTTGAACGTCTTGGAGGGGTAGGGATCTGAGGACCTTCCACTGCATCGCTTTTCATTGGTTTCTACACCAATAAATCCTTATTAGGTTTGCCAATCCAAAAGGTGTGAGAATCCATGCAATTTCCATTGGATAGAATAAACGAGAATACCTGGGAGGTGCCCATGGCATTCAGCAAGCGCATGAGGGTTCCCGCCCGCATCTACGCGGACGAGGTTCTTATGCAGTCCATGAAGAGGGATGACACCTTGACCCAGAGCGTTAACGTCGCCCAATTACCGGGCATACTGAAGTATAGCATAACTTTGCCTGACGGCCATCAGGGCTACGGGTTCCCCATCGGGGGCGTAGCCGCGTTCGACGAGAACGAGGGCATAATCACGCCCGGCGGCGTCGGGTACGACATCAACTGCGGAGTCCGTCTACTGCGTACAGACCTCACTTTCAAGGAGGTGGACGCAAAGAAGCAGGAGCTTATCAACAAGATATTCCAGCTTGTCCCTTGCGGTGTCGGCGTGGGTAGCAAGCTGAGGCTCAGCATCAGTGAGCTTGAACGAGCATTAAGCGAGGGCATCAAGTGGGCCGTTGACAGGGGCTACGGCTGGGACAGTGACGCGAGCCACAGCGAGGAAGGCGGCTGCATGAAGGAGGCTAACCCCGATAAGGTGAGCCCACGCGCCAAGAAAAGGGGCAGCAGCCAGTTTGGCACCTTGGGTGCCGGTAACCATTTCCTTGAGATAGCGCGTGTACAGGAGGTCTTCGATGAGAAGGCCGCCAAGGTGTACGGTATCACTGGCCCTGATCAGGTGGTGGTGTGGGTTCATACTGGTAGCAGGGGCTTTGGTCACCAGGTGGCTACGGATTACATCAGGGTGATGGACAGGGCTGCCGGTAAGTACAAGATGTGGCTGCCTAGCAGGGAGCTTGTGTGTGCGCCGTTGAAGAGCCGTGAGGCTGAGGATTATTATGAGGCTATGAGTTGCGCGATTAACTGGGCGTTCATTAACCGGCATATTATCATGCATCAGATTCGTATCGCCTTCGAGGACGTGTTCAACAGGAAGGCCGATGACATGGGCATGGACCTGGTTTATGGCATGACTCATAACACGGCGAAGAAGGAGGAGCATATCGTTGACGGTAAACGGGTGAATGTGGTGATTCACAGGAAGGGCGCTGCTAGGGCGTTCGGTCCCGGTCGTGACGACTTACCTCAGGATTACAAGGCTACGGGTCAGCCAGTGCTGCTCGTTGGCACCATGGGTACGGCTAGCTACCTGTTGAAGGGCACTAAGCGTGGTGAGGAGATGAGCTTCGCGAGCACCGCTCACGGCGCTGGTAGAGTGCTTTCTCGGGCAGGTGCGCGTAGACGTTTCCGTGCAAACGAGGTCATCAATGATCTTCGTAAGAAGGGAATCGTTGTGAAGGCTGCGAGTGGCAGGATCGTTGAGGAGGAGAGCCCTGACAGCTACAAGGATGTGCACCGGGTGGCTGATGTGAGCCACAAGGTTGGACTGGCTGAACGGGTTATGATGAGTGTGCCCATGGCGGTCGCCAAGGGTTAGCTTACCAAAAAAAGAGTTATATACTACTCTTTTACCCCTTTTGTGGACACTTTGACGGAGCGAATGAAGGCTCATCTATGGTTTACTATGTTTACCTTGATGAAACTAGGAGCCACCAAGACGGCTGTACGCATCAGCACCACTGAGCTATCGAGGATTATGGGGGGTAGCCAGCAGTCTGCTTCACGGCACCTGCAGCTTTTAGAGAACATGGGTCTCCTGGAGAGGAGTATCGAGGCTGGGGGTAGCAAGATAAGGATCACAGGTGACGGATTGTCTGAGCTGGACCTGATTTTGAAGGAGCTGAAGTGGCATCTAGAGGGTAAAGAGGCGGATGCCGTCGAGTTCGAGGGCATCGTGGTAAGCGGATTGTTCGAGGGAGCCTATTATATCAGCAAGGAGGGGTACAAGAGGCAGATCATGGATAAGCTGGGCTTTGACGCGTTCCCGGGTACATTGAACATCAGGATTAAGCCTGAGGATTTTGAGAAGCGTCAGCGTCTTGAGCGTGGCCCTAGCATAAAGCTGGAGGGCTTCAAGGATGGGGAGCGTAGCTTTGGCGCGTGCAGGTGTTACCCTTTGACTGTTAACGATGAGGTGGAGGGGTCGCTATTGGTGGCTGAACGGAGTATTCACGACGATAATATTATGGAGATTATCTCACCACTGTACCTGCGTCGTCACCTGAAGTTGGCGGACGGTGATAAGGTTAAGGTCTCGTTCTTGCCCCTTCGACGATCCGACGCTTGATCTTGCTGCTGCTGTTGAGGTCATGTTCGCCGAACTGCTCCACGGGTGTTATTTCTAGGGTTAACTCGCGTGCTTTCTTGATTTTCTCGACTTGGGCTCGTATGGCTTTCTGGTCGTGGCCTACTGCTACTATGTCTGGTTTTATCTGCTGTATGACGCGGTCTAGGTCCAGGTCCTCGAATCCGAGTAGTGCCTCGTCTACTACTTTGAGGGCCTCGATGACGGCTCTGCGTTGGTCTTCGGGGATGACTGGGTCTTGTCCTTTGAGTCTGCGCACTGTATCGTCTCTTGCTACGATGACTGTGAGTTTGGCGTCGGGGCCTCCTAGTTTCTTGGCTTCCTCTAGGTACCTTATGTGCCCGTAGTGGAGTAGGTCGAAGACGCCGGCTGCGAGGACTCTTGTCATCGTTACCACTCGAACTCGATTAAGCCTAAAAGCTTTAGGGCGTCAAGGATGCCCTCGGCGTATGCTACACTGGTTAATGCGACTGCTTTCTGTTCACTCCAGTAGTACTCAGCGTCGTCCAGATACCTTCCAGTGTGGGCTAGGAGCTCTTTGATGTCAGCCTTTGTGACCTCTGCGGGTAGGTCCTTGACTTTGAGTTCCTCCAGCACTTTTCTGCAGCCCTTGCTGTACTTTTCGATGAGCTTGTCCACCTCGCCTTGGACCTTGCGGTTTTTGAGCAGCTCTGGGGGGCACTCTGCGAGGACTCGTAGTGCCTCCTCTTCAAGGAAATGCAGGCTTCCGGGGGCTACTATGGCGTGGGGTGCCTCCCCGAAGTCGTGGGTTAGGAGTTTCTCGGCTGTGTCTGCTTTGATGACTGGGTTCTGGGAGCCTAGTCTTGCGACTCCTACTAGGAGTGTGTCCGTGGGGAGCTCTGCTTCTTGGAGGCGCTGGATGGCTTGGTTGACTGTGAGGTACCTGTCCTTGGGGATGTTGAGGTCGAGGAGGATGAGGGTGTGGAGCCCGTGTTCCTTGTTTTCTTTTAGGGTTCTGAGGACTGTGTCTACTGGTCCTTTTTCTGGGAGGGGCACGGTTACTGTTCGTCCGAATTTGTAGAGGTTGAGACCTGTTTCGGCGATTGCGCTGAGGATGCTGCTTCCGTGGATGACTTTGGTGGTTACGCCTTGTTTGGCTGCGTCGAGGATGATGCTTATGTGGGTGGTGGCGCTGAGGGCGTCGCCTCCAACGAGGACCGCTACCTCGCTTGTCTTGGCTTCCTCTATGAGCCTGTCTGCCTGCTCCTCCATGCCTCCTCTAGTGAGGGGCGTGACTGGTTTGCCTATGAACTCTGTGAGCTCCTCGGGTGTGGTGTCTAGTTTCATGGTGTAGATCTCGGCGTAGAGTTTGTCTGCTGTTCTTGCTGCTTGTATTGCTCGGTGGCTGAGGTCGTGGTGGCTGTTGAGTCCGATGCTGATGAGTGTGAGGGTCATTGCTGTTTGTTCCTTAGTGGTATGCGGGTTATGTGGCCGCAGTCGGTGCATGTGATGGTGACGTGGGGTTCTCTGCGTTGCCTGATGCGTGTTCTGCTGTTGAGGCCCGGGATGAGGATGGTTTTGCAGTTTCTGCAGATGCCTCTTCTGATGCTTCGTGGTAGCTTGGTGCGTGTGCGTTGCGCTATCCGCATCAGTAGGTGTGTGTATCGTCTACTGAGGCCCGGGTCACGGGGGTATGTTTGCTGGGCTAGTTTGTAGAGTATGCGTATGCGTTGGTTTGCGATGTTGCGTTTGTTTCGTGGCATTGTGGTCCCGCTTTGTGTTGGGGAGGGTAGTAGAGTATTAGAATATATGGATTCATTGCTGGAGCCTCATAAACCGTTGCTGGATGAATTCATAAACCCGATACGCAGAGTAGGTGCATTGATCCGAGACTGAAGATCACCGTGTTGAAGGTGTTAAAGCCCGAGGAAGTGTTTCCCGTGCCACCTGTGAAGGTTCTCGAGGGGTTTGGTCCCTGCGATATTCACGAGGTGGGACAGGAGTTTATGGTGGAGAGGGACGCGGCTATGCCTGTGGGTTTCTGTCAGTGGGCGTGGGATCATATTCTGCCTCACGTGAAGGTGATGCTTTATGGTGATTACCCGTGGAGTGTGGCGCCTGGTTCGTGGGTTGTGTGCTGTACTGACGGGATGAGGCCGGTTGTTTTCCGGCTTGAGAAGGCTTAGGGGGTTACTGATAGATTTATATTCTTTGTGCTGGGTATCTTGAAGAGTAGCGGGGTGGGGCAGCCAGGTTAGCCCGTGGGGCTCATAACCCCAAGGTCGGTAGTTCAAATCTACCCCCCGCTACCATTTCTTGTGAGTGGTAGCATATGATAAGGGATTTCTGGCGTTCACGGTTCCGTGTGAATGTCTGTGGTTTATGAGTCGTTGGGTTCTCTGTTCCGTGCTTTCTAATGGGTTATAGATGGATTGACCCTTGGGGCTCATAACCTCCCGGTCGGTAGTTCAGATCTACCCCCCGCTACCAAGTATCTACGAAATGATAATACGCTGAATCCTCAGTTTTGCGCGTGCGCACGCGTCTTCCTGTATTCCTCATAGGCACTCCATTCGATATCCATAATTTATCTCCAAGCGTATATGAAATCCGCTCTTCAATGAATTTTAAATTCATTGATAGATCTGAGCACACGAGTAAATCTCTACATAAATGTCATTCTTTATAAATAGAAAGATTTATTAGAGATTTTCGTTTTACAGTTTCATAAAGAGTTATTCAAATGTCTAAAG
>JAOZHP010000083.1 GCA_026014815.1 Candidatus Bathyarchaeota archaeon | reverse complement strand
CTTTAGAATAGAGGCTAACAAGGGGGGGGGAGGGGGGGTACCCACCTCAGACGCGAAACCAACCGTATTTCAATAAAAGAAGCCCCAGAACAACCCAGATCCCAGACAAATAATGACAAAAACGTGTATGGTAACCGGCAAACTTTGGCAAAATCCCGGCCAGTAACGTAAAAAGAGTGAAAGGTGCGGGAGGAGGGATATTAACACGTTTTTACTAGTATAATTATAAGCTTAATCCATCATTTTATCAAGGAACCTTGTTTTAAATTCAAGGGTTGAAGATTTTATCCATACTTCTCGGTAATTGTTTCATGCGCGCGCAATCTCTGTTACCACGGAAAAATAATTCAAGAAAAACTAACTAAATGGAGAAAACCATAATACCCAATTTACTTTAAAAAGCCATTAATTCTAAAATAAAAACAGATGAATAATAATGCTAGGCTTACTTGACGCGTCCGCACAAACGACTATGAGCGTTATCTGATTAATGCATTCGTCTTGAGCCCCGACGGAGTCTTAAACTCTACCCGAGAAGCCTCCAGGTCATCACCGACCACCTTTGGATGCAAGCTGCCCAAGCCGTGCCTCTCAGCTTCAACGATGTGGCGGATCTTCTCTGGGTCAAAACCCATCGCTCTCGCCATAGTGGCGTCTACTGAGACTGGGTTCCTGCCCAGGATAATGCATCCTAAGCTCCGAGGGTTCCCGCTGATCACCCCCTCCAAACCCATTCTCCCGTCAATAAGGCAAAGGCTGCTTCTGAAAATACTGTTAAGATCTAAGATGACCTCATGGATCTTCGGGTGATAGAAGGCTTGGTCTTTCCTAGGGAGCAAACCAAATAGGTTCTTAAGAACTCCTGTAATCATTGTGAGGCTGTGGGTCTTGGCCAAGGCTACACTGGCTAAGGCTCCGGCATCCGCTAGGATGACCGGTAGCTCGGGGTTCTTAAAGTAGTATCCTTCGTAGTTAAATTGTGTTAGTGGTGAGTTGCTGAGGTTATGGAGGGATATGTTCACCCCTTGGCTGCTAAGCCTGTCGACGTAATCCATGTAGCCGTATCTCTTGAAGGCCTTGTCAGCGTATTTGGACATACTATCAGATTCGACTATCCTGATCTCGATGTCTCTATTTTCCCTAATGATGTGGTCCACGAGAGCCTCGACTACCTCGACATTGACATTGGCGCAACCTGTGTGATCGTTGCCTGTACAGATATTTGGCTTCAAGATCAGAGGGGATTCTAGCTCCTTTATGCCCCCGATGAGATTGATGGCCTCCTGCAAGGTTTCCTTGAAGCTTTCACGGAACTTTAGAAAAGCAACGGTATCCATTTTTTGATCCACATTTAATCCCTCATCATCCTTCACTGCGCGCGCACAGGAATTCAATGTTTTCATTTATCGATTGAAGTAATTTTTTACGATAATCCAAGGAATCCTTTTTTCTGTTATTTTGTGAACCCTCAGCGCGCGCTATTTGCTTGAACGATTTGCGCGGGTTTTTTTAAAGACTTAAATTTTTTAACGTTCACCTTAAACAGTTGTTGAATGAAGCTCAAGGCATTTGTCCCAAGAGATATTAGCTTATCTGATGATTTCGTTGGATTTCCATTAATACATCAGGACTTGTTTGACATTGTGAAATATCTTGGTCACTTAATTAGGATAACACAAGAGGGAAAAGACGATTACAAAAGAATGCTAATAGCAGCTGAAAGTGGCTCATTGTTTCTTGGTCGTACAGGTGCAGGTAAGACTCATGCTCTTCACTGCGTAGTAAATGAAGCCATCAAATTGGATTATTATACAGTTGATGGCAGTTTAATGCTAGGGAAAACAGTAATTGATCCAATAGATGTTCGAGAGTTTTTTGATTCATGCAGAGTGATGGCAGAGGAAAAACCACTTCTAATTGTATATGACGACGCTAGACAACTTCTTGGTTCAAGGCATCAAGGGAGGAATTCAGGGTATGGAAACAACAACAAGGAAACGAGACCCATGCTGTCGGAGTTCAGGAGACAGATTGACGGGCTTCAATATTATGTTAACCCCGTCTACATCATCGTGACCTCAGCCACGCGTATCTGGCACATCGACCGGCAAATAGCCAGACGATTCTCAAGATACATAAGATTCCCAAGACCCGAAGACGAAAGCAGGAAGGGTTTATACAACTACTACCTCAACAAATTCGGTCATAAACCAGAAAGCATAGACATAGAAACACTGTCCTTCTTAACTGATGGTGTACTCGCAGGTAAAATCGAGGAAATTGTGTCGAAGGCAAGCTATAAGGCAGATATGGATGAGGGAAAGCTAACCAATAAGCACCTAGTAATGGAAATCATAAGATATCTTCAGGGCCCACCATCTGACACCTACCTCACCCATGAAAAAAAGATAAACATCGCATACCACGAGTCAGGCGGACATACATTACCCGCCTACGCTGTAGGATTAGAACCCATCCTAGTAACTATAACACCATCAGCTGATGGTACATATGGTAAAAGCTTCCACAGACACTCGGAAACTGTGCCATCCTCGTCTGCAAAATTCTATTTCGCTAACGTAATCACCGGTATGGGAAGCACAGCAATATATCAAGAAATAGGGAAAAGTAGAGAGGAGGGAAGAATGGGCGACTTGACCAGTTCATCAAAATCCGCCCTCGACCTGTATGCCTTGAAGAACCCCCTAGTTAAGATGAGTCTTGGAAGCGAAGACACCTATCTTTCTCTAGGCCTGTTTAGTGAAGAGAACAGGATGGAGATCGAGGAAGAGATACAGAAAATCAAGGACGCCGCACTGACAATCGCACGGAACATCATAAGGAACTACAGAGACGAGATAACCACATTCGCTGAAGAGCATCTATCTAAAAGAGAGATAATGGTGAGAAGTGAGATACTACAAGTCTTAAGGGAACTTGGCGTAGAGCCTGGACAATATTATGAACAAATGTGTGACACACTCAAAGAACTGGAATACCCAGTTTAAATTGGTAACCTATGCCTGCAATCGCGTTTTTTGCTTAGAAGCGCGCATCCATCATCACAACGCGCGCACCTTTCAAAGGTTTTAGATGGAGCCGGGCAAGGGTTTTCTCACAGATTTACATGTAAAATAGGTGCGGGAGGAGGGACTTGAACCCTCGAAGACCTTAGTCACGAGATGTCTTACCCTTGGTCAGGATCTTAAGTCTCGCCCCTTTGACCAACCTCGGGTACTCCCGCATGCAAAAACAATAGGGCACCAAGCCGTTTTAAAACCTTTATGCGAAACAAGAAACGCTACCTAAATAAAACAAGAATAATAATCGCTCAACAAGAGAGCAATCTACAGGAGGCGACGACTACGATTCAACGGCTTCCTGTTGTTACTGGGGTTCCGCAGCGTCGCCGTGGCACCGTAGCCGCATGCGGCGCAAGCCTTGTGCCTGATATGATAAGCCCTGCGTCCGCAGCGCCTGCACTTGATATGAATACGTTTACCGTGATGTATGGGTCCTTTGGTGGGCATCTTTGTTCACTCTTACTCTGGGGGCGGACTGATCATGATCACGTTGTCGCCACGGAGAACAATATCACCGATCTCCTTGACGTTCATTGGGTCACTTACGTCCTCTGAGTCAACCATGTAAAGGTTCACGTGCTGGTCGAAGCCCTCAAGTATTCCCCTGAGAGTCTTTCCACCTCTAATCTTTATGAGCACTGTCTTACCGACGCTTCGTTCAAGGACTTTCTCAATCATTTCCGCCATACTTGTGCAACTCCGTGGTTATTCCCTTAGGCTCTAATCGAAATACAAGGTTCCCCTATAAAAGTTTGTATTTTTCAGCCCCCGTGGAACCACGATAACTCTCAACCGGTGAGAGAAAAGAGCCCCGAAAACAGCTTTTCTCGACCAGAAACCTCTTGGAAAAGCCTAAAATCCAGCAAGATTTATTAGGAAGTACCGAGCCATCTGTATAGCCTCGTTAGGGTTAGGACGGTTTTTGAGTAAGGTGAATAACGGGTAAATGTTGGAATCACATCGTTTTATCATCTCAACTGAACCCACACTAGCCCTGAACGCAGTTCACATTCAAAACAGGATGAAATAAATTGCTTCTCTCAGACACAGACAACTGGGATTTGATGAAGTCCTTCTTCCATGAAGAAGGCCTCGTCAAGCAGCACCTGGACTCGTATAACGACTTCACCAGGAACACGCTGCAACAGATCATAGACGAGATTCGTGGTATCTCAATAGAGGTCCCCAATCACACATACAAGATCCGCTTCGGAGCCATCGAGATAGGTGATCCCCGCGTCGTGGAAGTAGACGGAACCAACCGTGAGGTCTACCCCAGAGAAGCAAGGATCAGGAACCTCACATACAGCGCTCCTCTCTACCTGGAGATCGAGCTGGACGACGAGGGACGCGAGACCTATGAACGCGTCAACATAGGCGACCTGCCAATCATGGTCAAGAGCAACCTCTGCGTCCTCAGCAGGCACACCGCCGACGAGCTGGTGAAGCTGGGCGAGGACCCCAACGAGGTTGGAGGGTACTTCATAGTAAACGGTAGCGAGCGCGTCATAGTCAGCCTCGAAGACCTAGCCCCCAACAGGGTGCTAGTCGAGACGGATAACAGGGGAGCCAAGCCCGTGTACAAGGGCAAGGTGTTCAGCACCACTGTCGGTTTCAGAGCAAGGATCGAGATGATCCTCAAGGCAAAAGGCCAGATGGAGGTAACCATCCCGGGCGTACCCGTACCTGTGCCATTGGTCACACTCATGAGGGCACTGGGCGTCGAGACCGACAGAGAGGTAGCCGAGATGGTGAGCCTCGACCCAGATATCCTCAACGAGTTGGAGACCAGCTTCAGAGAGTCAAGCGCCGTCCAGAACTTAGAGGAAGCCATCCTATTCATCGGAAACCGCGTAGCCTTCGGACAGGTACGCGAGTTCAGAATCAAGAGAGCCGAGACCATCCTAGACAGAAACCTCCTACCCCACATAGGCAGAGAGCCAGATGCCCGCCTCGACAAGGCCATCTTCCTTGGAGAGATGGCGTCAAGGATCATCGAGCTAAAGCTAGGCAGAAGAATGGAGGACGACAAGGACCACCTCAAAAACAAGAGGATCAAGCTCGCAGGGCCACTCCTCGCAGAGCTATTCAGGTCAGCGTTCTGGAGCCTCTACAGGGATATGAGGTACCAGTTCCGCAGGATGAGCACACGCAGGAAAGGCGTCCTCATCAGCGCAGCCATCAGGCCTGGAATCATCACAAGCAGGATCCAGCACGCCCTCGCGACTGGAAACTGG
>JAOZHP010000082.1 GCA_026014815.1 Candidatus Bathyarchaeota archaeon | reverse complement strand
ATTTCCCGACCCTTGTCGAGGTCCCGGTAGCCAAAATGTTCCTTGACCTGGGGATGCATCAGGGGCCATTGATGAGCTACCTGCTGGTGGACGCCGGAGTCTCTCTGCAGACCTTGCTTGTCGTCAACACTATAATCAAGCCCAGGAAGACGGCTGCATACGCGTTCTATATGCTTGCCTTCGGGATACTCGCGGGCTACATCTACGGAATGTTCTTTGTGTGAGGTGAAAAAATGAAAATAGAAGTACTCGGTTCAGGCTGCCAAAAGTGCCGCAAGTTGGAGGCCATGGTGAAATTCACTGTCGGAAAGCTCGGGCTGGACGCAGAGGTCACCCATATCCACGACATGGATAAGATCCTCGGCTACGGCGTCATGATGACCCCCGCACTGGTGGTTGATGGAGAGGTAAGGCTCTCAGGCAAGCTGCCATCTGAAAATGAGTTGGAGAAACTACTCCAGTAACCATTCCTTTTCTAAATTCTGAATTTTTTCGCTATCTCTTCCGAGATCAACCTCATCATGCTGTCGTCGAGGACGTCTATGAGGTTGAAGATGTGCTCATCCAGTACCCTGTAGATCACCTTGGTGCCTTCCTTTCTCTTTAAAAGAAGCCCCGCCTCCTCCAAGAGCCTCAGGTGTCGCGAGACAGTTGGCTGGGACTGCCCAATCACTGGAATAATATCGCACTGGCAGTGCTCGCCAGACCTCAGGATTTCTAGAATCTTGAGCCTGTTGGGGTCAGCGATAACCTTGAAAAGCCGTGCCTTGAACTCTAGGACCCTGTCCTCGGGTAAATTAACGCTCAATCTAAGATTCTCCTTTATATCTATATATTTAAATATTCTTAAAAAACTTAGAGGGCTTCCCTGACGTACCGCTCGATGACCCTTTCATCAGGTAGCTTGCCATTGACCCTGACAACGCCGTTCACCACCACTGCGGGTGACATGAGGACGCCGTATATCTTGGTTACCTCCGGTGACATGATGTCCCATTTCACAACTTCCACATCAATTCCCTCCCCTCGGAGCTTATCGGCTACTCTAAGGGCGTTCTCCTCCAGTTTTTTACATCTGGCACAGGGTGGGTCAAGCCCCATGCACTCGACTAGTACTTTCATGATTAAATTGAGCCCCGGTACTGTATAACTAGTTTGGGCAATTAGCCCTTCCAGAATCCCTTGGTGTTAAGCCACTTGCCCAGATAGACGAGACCCAGCATTATTGGTACCTCCCAGAAGAGTCCCATAGTTGTCCCGAGGGCAGCCTGCGAGCCAAGCCCGTAGAGACTGATGGCAGTGGCTATCGCAATCTCGAAGTGGCTGCTGGAGCCAATAATGGTAGTGATGATGCCCTCCCTGTACCTGAGACCCGCAGCTTTGGTAACAATCAGATTGACGCCCACCACAACTACGAAGCCAACCAGTAGCGGCACAGAGACCAGCACCATGAGGTCAGGGTTAGTGAGCAACACGTCACCATTCAAACTGAACAACACCACAAGAGTTGTCAGCAGCGCCAACATGGAAACCTTTCCCACCACTGGCTTGTAGACATCTTGGAACCAGTTCTCTCCCCTGGAGCCGATGAGGTACCGTTTACTAAAGTAACCCAGCACCATTGGGATGCCGATGAACACTAACACCGAGATGAGGAGAAGCCCCCTGTCTATCGGTATGTTCTGGATGCCAGTGAGAAGGCTCACGATAGGTGCGTACAGGAATATTATGCTCACAGTGTTCAGGCTTGTATTGATAACGTTCTGCTCCTGATTGCCCTCCGCTAGGGTACCCCACACAAGCACCATTGCCGTGCAGGGACTTGACCCTAGAAGAATGAGGGACACGATAAGCTGGTCATGCCCAACGAGGAACATGTTAGCCAGCACAACAGTCACGATGGGTGCAAGCACCCAATTACTGAGTATGGTGATAACGATGGGCTTGGGGTTCCTCATGAGCTTCTTAAGCTCCGACAGCTGAAGGTTCAGCAGCGCCGGGTACATCATCAGGAACAAGCAGATACCTATGGGCACAGAGATGCCCCTGATCTGCCAACTATTAATTGCTAAACTGAGGCCCGGAAAGACCTGTGAAAGTACTAGGCCAAGCGCCATGCATAAAGCCACCCAAAATGCCAGATACTTCTCAAATACTCCGAGGTGATGTTCTTCGGACATTTTATTCAACTCGTGTTTTACTTTACCGGTTTCATATAAACATATTTAAAATTGTTTATATGACTCTCATGAGTAAAACAAAATAACACAAGAACAGAGACTACCATGATGAACTCAACGGAACGCCTCAGAGCCCTCCTCGAAAGCCATTTCTGCGACATGGATAACACAGAGGAACACGAGAAACAGCTCAGGGAAGCCGCTAACCAGTACTTCCAACCCATCGAGCTAACCCCGATGACACACAGATTCAAGGCGTTATCCGACATGAATCGCCTCAAAATACTAAGGCTCCTTACGTTCCGAGAGATGTGCGTATGCGAGTTAACCGCCGCCATCGGCCTAACACAGCCCAACCTCAGCCACCACATCAAGAAACTAGAAGCTGTCGGCCTAGTGAAGAGAAGACGTGACGGAAAATGGGTGTACTACAGTATAGCTGACCCTGCTCAACTCGAGAAAATGGGGCTCCTATAACTCCCCTAACGCTTTCTCTGCAGCCTGGATGCAGCTCAACATGTCGTCCAGCGTCGCAACGAGGCTACCGATACTTCGCGTTGTATCAACCGTTATGGTTAGAACGCCGTCCTCGGCAACGGTTTCAATGGTCATGCCCTCCGGTACATCAACGTTGTCCGGTGTGATAGCTTGCCTGATGGCCTCAGCGGTGGTTTGATCACCGTACTCTATGGTGATACTGGTCTTACTTGGTGTACTGCTCCGGGACAATGCTGTTCACCCTAGCTATGAACTCATCTTCCTTATCAATAGGCACATAAGCACCGGCAGCTATGTCGTGTCCCCCACCACCGCCCTCCAGCTCCTCGGCTACTTTCTGCATCACAACGCCCATGTGAAGCCCCCTCTGGACGAGCTCCTCTGTGCTCCGCGTGCTTACCTTGATCTGATCATCATCGCTGTACGCTGTAGCGATGATGGGCTTAGCCTCCTTCAGAATGCCCTGACCCAGCAGGATACCTGATACAACGCCTATTACCGTGTCATCGATCTGGTCCTCGGCCCTGATGACATAGATGTTCTCCAGCTCCTCCACCTTCTCGTTCACCTGGACCCAGTCTAGGGCGGAGCCGATCTTACGGCGATAAATATTCAAGATCTCCTGAGCCTCCTCCATGGCTTCATCCCTGTCACCGAGACAGATGCTGAGACCCACTCCCTGCCTCCCCATCCTTCCACAGGCGTTCAAAAGACTCGCGTACTCCCTACCACTCCGGAGGGGCGTAGATGGCTCCTCAAGCCTGAAAGTGTAGATAGTGCCCAGAAGCTGATGTATAACTCCTGCGTCGCAACCCTGACTCACCATGTGGTTGCTGAGAGAGCTGAACAACGTGCGTTTCTCGTCATCAGACAGGTCCGCTAGGGCTCTGAGCTTCTCCCCGTTTGTGATGGAGATCCCAATCTGTCTGAGGAACGCAACGCAGCTTCCCTCGTCGCCACTTAAACCCGGGATGAAAGGCAGCGTAGTGTACGCGATGGCCTTCGCTATGGGCCTTGTCTCGTATCCATAGAAGATGAGTCCAACATGCTTGTCGAGGAACCCTTGATCCTCCGCGTCCTTCTCGATGACAGAGTTGACGCCAATAAGGGTCTTCTTTTCACCCTTGTCCTGTTGGTCACCGAGGGCCCCGATGAGCCCTAGGACGCTCAGGTCTAGGTTCTTTTCGTCGAGCTCCTTGGCGAAGAGGTAGCAGATACCCGAGGCTGCGATATCCCTAGCACCGTCAATGCCGTGAAGCATAGGGTTCAGGTGGATAATGTTCTCGGCTTCATAGTCTTGGGGGAGGTGATGGTCCATCACGATGACGTCCCCTTTGATGTGCTTCGAGATCAGGTCCAGGTATCCGCTGCCCAGGTCACTGAATATTGTGAGGTCCGGTTTCTCTTCGGCTAGGCTGTGGATGAGTTTATCATCGAGCTTCTTCTCACTGCTTGCCCTGAATTTTGCGCCCTTTCGCGCTGCAGCCACGCAGAGAATTCCTCCGCTGCTTAGGCCATCAGAGTCGTTGTGGGTGACGATGCGTATCTTGCCGCCGTCTTCCACGTGTTTAATGAATAACTCTACTGCTGGTTTGAACGAATTTAGAAAGTTGTCCACTCTGGACATCTTGGACAGTTTAAATGGTTACTATCTCGCGTTGGTAGTTCCAGTCCATTGGAAGCATGCCCTTACGCTTGTAGTACCTTGTCACACGGTAAATCATTGACTCTGTGAGTTGCATACTCCTCTTGTTGTGGTAATCCTTACGGTTGCGATTAAGGTGTCTCTGGAGACTAGTCGCTCGGACCATAAGGTTATACAAGTCCTCTGGGATCTCTGGTGCTAGCCCTGCATCTTCAAGGACCTTTCTGATCCCGTGGCCTACGATTGGCTTCACTAGGGGTATTCCGTGGATGTCTCTGAGTATGTTGCCTATCTCTGACTGGCGTTTTCCCTCCCTGGCGAGGTTGATTATGAGTGCCTTCACCTCGTCCGGTTGGTAAATGACCCAGTTGGGGGGTCTCTTGCTGACCGGTCGTGTGCTCCGGCTCCTTCCCCGCATTGATGAGAGTTTTCCTACCATTCTATTTTCTCCGGGTGCTTTACTGTTAGACTCCCAACCCTTTAAAAAGGTTTATCCCAGCCTGCTGGTATCTCGCGCCACGAATTTTCTCCAAGTCTATCCCTTTTCACTCTCATATTTACCTGCCTGATCTCTCTGTGACTGGGATTATCTTCAATCGCCGAGAAACAAGCAGATCAGTATACGTAGTTATGCTTCACGTTTAGGGCTCCATAACCATGAATAGCCTCCTTTTTATGGAAAATGGGTGTGAGGCTCCCTTTGGAATCTCTGAAAGTACGAGACGTCATGACCAGAGACGTGGTGATGGTTCATCCAGATGAGACTATAGAGGACGCTGCGAGGCTGATGACCCGATACGGTATCAGCAGCCTCATCGTCAAGGACGAGTCTGGAGTAATGGGCATCCTCACGGAGCGAGACGTTTTGACGAGAGTCGTAGCTAGTAGCAGGGACCCTCGATCGGTGTCAGTGAGTGCGATCATGACCCGGAGTCTCATATCCACAGAACCTGACACCACGCTGCTGGACGCAGGGAGAGTCATGGTGGAGAACAAGATAAAGAAACTCCCCGTGATAGACATCGATGAGGGTGATGTCATAGGTATACTGAGCCTCACCGATGTAGCCATCCATCAACCCGATATCATCAAGGAATACAAGAAAGCCGAATCACGTGATAGAACCAAGCTGCATGTGCATGAACTCATCAAGATGGACGAGGGAGGGCACCTAGAGTTCAAGGCAAGCCTACGGTACAATAACCGCCGCCACTGCTTGGACCCGGATTTGGAGTATAATTGTCTTAAGACGTTGTGCGCGTTTCTCAACGCCGAGGGAGGCGACCTACTCATCGGGGTCGCTGACAACAAACGCGTAGTTGGTCTCTCCACGGACTATGATACCTTCACCAAGAAGAACCGGGACGGCTTCGAGAACTATCTCATCAACCAGATAAGCTACAAGATAGGCAACCTGCACCTGAAGAACATCAAGATCAGCTTTCACAGTCTCTACGGCAGAGAGATATGCAGGATCAACGTGAAGCCAAGCAAGGAACCAGCCTTCCTCAATCACCGTGGAAAACAAACGTTCTACGTCAGGACAGGCAACGGCTCAAGGCCATTCAAGATCGCTGAAGCAGCAAAATACATGGTTGAACACTGGCCCGAGGTCATGAACACAGACTAGTCTTGGCTCTGCAGCCACTCACCAAGCTTCCGGAAGGCGCGTGCACGATGACTAATCTTGGCTTTCTCGACTGCGCTCATCTCACCGAAGGTGCGTCCGTCGCTTTCCTCAGGCGCGAATATTGGGTCATATCCGAAGCCCCCTGTTCCCCTCATCTCGTGGGTTATGAAGCCCTTGACCTCACCTCTGAATGTGACACTGTTTTTCCCGTCCCTGAACGCCACGGCTGAGAGGTACCTTGCACCTCTATTCTCCTCGCCATCCATGAGTTTCAGTATGCCCGGGTTGTCAATGGTTCTCAATGCGTAGCTGCTGTAGGGCCCGGGAAACCCGTAATACTTGTCGATGTAAAGCCCGGCGTCCTCGATGAGCAGCGGCATGTCTACGTCCAGTGCCTTGAGGCTGTACTCGGCAATTATCTCTGGGTCATCTGCCTGTATCTCCACCCTGTCGATGCTTAGTCGCTCTAGCTCGATGCCGTACTCTGATAATACTTCCTTTGCCTCAGCGTACTTGTGGTCGCTGCTGGTCCCCATCCAGATCTTAGTTCTTTTCAATGTAACGTCCCCTCTTGGCTACCTCGTCCATGCGGTCCAATGCCTCCTCTGCATCATTGCCCATTGTCTCCCTGTAACCAGTCATGAATGCATCCAGAAGCTGCTCCTGGTAGGCGTAATGAGTGCTTGTGAGCATCCTGTTCATGAGGTTCAGGTCCACTCCACGCTTCTCCACCTCGTAGCTGACCTCGCTTAACCCAAAGTCGATGAACACAACGCGGTCACCGCTCTTGATAATGTTACTCGTGGTGAGGTCACCATGGATAATCCCCGCCCTGTGCAGCTGCCCGGCGTGGCGACCAATCTGCACGAAGAGGCTCATCCTCTCCTCGTCTGTTAGGCAGTCAACAAGGTCCCTGATCTTGGTGCCTTCCACGTACTCCATTACGATGACGGCGTTCTCGTTGTCCACTTGGTACAACAACGGCGTAGGTACACCGGACTCTTTGGCCTTGCAGATGATGCTGGATTCGTGATTGGTACGTGTCTTACGGAGCCGGTAGTCTAGCTCGGGGTGCCTGTACTTCTTGGGCTTTCTTGTCTTCACTATAACCATCAACCCGTTCCAGTCCCGTAGGACGAGATCGGCTTCCGCTCCACGCGCTATTAGCTCCTCCACGGTACCTCCACCTGATCCATTCTCCAGTTCGGGTTCACGTGACTCGTCTCCACTGGGGTCCTCACCCCTGCGTTATACGCCTCTATGCCTGTCCAAGCGATCATGGCCCCGTTATCCGCCGCCAGCCTGATAGGCACGATAAACGGCTCAGCGCCGTGCTCCTCAGCGATATCATTAACGATTCCAGCGAGACGCTTGTTCGCGGCTACTCCGCCGGTAAGCAGTAGCTCTGGTTTACCTGTGTGAGCCAACGCTCGCTCGGTGATCTCACCAAGCATGGCGTAAGCCGTTTCCTGAAGGCTGAAGCACAGGTCCTCGACGCTGTGTTTACCTGTCTCAAGCTCCCCAGTGATGGCTGTGAGGAGCCCACTGTAGCTGAGGTCCATGCCCTTCACCGTGTACGGCAGGGGTATGAGTTTCTCGCCGAGCTTTGCTTTTCGTTCGATGTCAGGTCCACCGGGGTACTCAAGCCCCGCTGCACGGGCGAAGGTGTCAAGGCAGTTACCTATGGCGATGTCGAGGGTTTCCCCGAATATCCTGTACCTTCCTGACTCGTACCCCGAGACCATAGTGTTGCCCCCAGAGACGTAGAGTGTCAATGGGTCCTCGGCTCCCGTAGCCATCCTGCCAACCTCAACATGAGCAACACAGTGGTTCACGCCGACGAGGGGCTTACCGAGATATGCTGCTAGAGCCCTCGCGCTTGTGGCTCCCGTCCTGAGGCATGGCCCTAACCCGGGTCCCTGAGCGAAGGCGATGATGTCGATGTCCTTGCCTGTCACACCTGCGGTGTCAAGGGCCTTCTTGATCGCCGTTCCCATGTTCTCGCTGTGGTGGCGTGCTGCTTCCCTGGGGTGGATTCCTCCCTCCTGTGGCACATGTATGTCCAGTATGTTTGCCAGCACCTGCTTGTCGCTGGTAACTATGCCTATGCCAAGGTTGTCGGCGGTGGACTCAACACCCAGAGCTATCATTCACACCCAGAAAACCTGAACCAGATAAAAAGCTTTAGACTTGACCCACCGAGGAGTCAGACATTCATAAAAGCATTCTCGTAGCGTGGGATAGAAAATAATGAATAAAAAAAAGGGTCACTGGACGTAGATGGCTGGCCTGTAGGGCTTCGCCCTGTTGGCGCGCTTCGCAGGGTCCTCGATCCATGGATCTGACTCGCCTGCGATCGCGACCTCGCATCCGAACTCGCCTTCAAGGAAGTTCAAGGCGTCCTGCAGTACGTTTACCTCGTTGAGCTGGCTCATCTTTAGGCGTAGCTTCATGTTTTGCTCTGGTAGCTTGATGACGTCCTCGACGATTTGTCGCGCGTATCTTGGCACCTCCTTGCTGCGGGCTTTCATCTCAGCGTCCTTGAACGCCTCCCTGATTAGTGTGCCCACATCGAGCTTGTCCGCTTTGGCTAGCTCCAGTGCCTTCAGGTATATCTTCCATTTCCATCCATCCGCGGTGTAGAAGTGGACCTTCCTTGGGGTGATGCCTGTGACCCGTGTGATCTTCTGTACGTCCTCGATGCTTGTCTTGATGACCTGCTCGATCTCCTCGCTCTCGCTGTTAACCATTGATGCGTCTACTTGGGGCCAGTCAGCGAAGGCCACGAAGCCCTCTCCGCCCATCATCTCCCATAGCTCCTCACAGAAGTGGGGGGTGAAGGGTGTCAGCATCTTGACCTGTGTGTCCAGTACCTTCCACTCCACGTACTTGATTGTCTCTTTTCTCTCAGGCTGGTCACGGTACTTTGCTACCCGTTTCTGGTACCATTCGATATCGGTGTTCATGTTGTAGAGGGCAGAGTGGATGGTCCTCCTGACCTTGAGCTCTTTCATAGCGTTGTTGGCTTCAGCGATGTAGCTTTGAACTCTGCTCAGCATCCATTTATCGATATCAGCTAGGTTCTCGGGGCTACCCTTGCCCTGCTTGATTATCTCAGTGGCCCTTGCGTAGAACTTTTCCAGGTTGTCTCTCATGTTCTTCGCTAGGTCTGGGCTAAAGTCCGCGTCCTTCAGGGGCTCAGCGGTTATCATCAGGCTGAGTCGCAGCGGGTCAGAGCCGAACATCTCGATGGCGTTTATCAGCGGGATGATGTTGTTGAGGCTCTTGCTCATCTTGCTTCCCTCCATCAACACCGAGCCGTTCACTGTGATGCCTCTAGGCCACATCTCTCTGGGCCAGATACCGTCATGACAGAACACCATATACGTCAGATGGTTGCTTATGAGGTCCCTGCCGCTGTGCCTCGTATCCGGCGGGTAGAAGTAAGCGAACTCCTTGTGAAGTTCCTCCAGTCCCTCTACCGGGTATCCTGTGGTGTCAGCTACCTTGTCTGCATCGCCTTTGCCTAGGAACACATAGTCCCAGAACTCCTCTGTCAATTGCTCTGGCTCTGGCTTCACCTGATTGATGCCTTTGATTACCGTGTAGTACGCCATGTAAATTACTGAGTCTGACAGCGCCTCGATTGTCCAGTCAGGCGCCCAAGGTAGCGGTGTGCCGAGCCCTATCTTCCTTGCACAGGCTTTCTCGTGCAGCCAGTCCACCACGTTGTGAAACTCCTGCGTTAGCTCCCTCGGCACGATGTTGGCGCCGTCGATGTTCTCGTGGGCCAGCTTCTTCCACGCAGGGTCACCGTAGTTGATGAACCACTGGTTCTCGAAGATCTTGACCACGACCTCGCTGCCGCAGCGGCACTGCACTGGCTCCAGCATCTCGTACATGGTGGTTGCTGAGCCGTTGGCTATCACGTCCTCCTTCACTGCCTCCTTGGCCTGCTGCACCGGCATGGACGCGTACTGGCTCGTGTTTGTCCTCATTCTTCCGCTGTGGAACTCGGCGCTGTACACCTCCTTGGTGGCCTTCTCAAGTTTGGGGTCCTCTTGGTCGGTGATACCCATCCTCTTCACGACATCCACGGCTGGGCTCAGTCCGTAGCCGTTCGCCTCGATAACGCTGATGGGCTTCAAGTCCTTGATGTCGCTTGGCTTGAACTTGAAGTCTCCTGGCTTCTTCTTGACCTCTCTCTTAAGCTGCTCCAACGCGACATAGTCGAAAGGCGCGTGGGCAGGCACAGACATTACTACACCGGTGACCCCTTTGGGGTCAACGAAGCTAGCAGGCAGTATGGGGAACTCGTTTCCAGTAACAGGGTTCGTCAACGTGACGCCGATATACCTGCTTCCCTGGAACTCGTCAAGGATCTCCACGTCGTGGCCGAGTAGCTTTAACTTACTCGCCGCTTCCGCGCTGATCATCCAAGTCTCGTTATCAACCTTTGCCTCCACGTACATGGCGTCTGGATTAAGCCACATGTTGGTGACGCCAAACACCGTCTCAGGGCGTAGCGTGCCCGCCGGGAATATCAGTTCGTCTTTCCTGAACTTGATTACGGTGAACTCATCGATCTCGGGCTCCTTGTCTCCCACAGTGTCGTGCTGTCCGACGGGGTTTCCGCAGCTTGGGCACCAGCCTACAGGGTGGCTGCCCTGTGTGATGTATCCTTTGGCTCTTAGCTTCTCGAACTGCCACTCGATGAACTTGCTGTAGTAGCCGTCAACGGTGGTGAACTCTCGACGCCAGTCTATGCTGTAACCGATGCGCTGCATCCCGTGCTTGATCTCCATGGCGAAGTAATTGGCCATGGCTACGGGGTCCTCCAGCTCAGGCAGCTTTTCTTCTGGGATGTTGTATAGGTTGAGGAATGTATCGAGTATCCCCGGGTCACGGTCCTTAAGCCTCTCCACCATAGCGAAGAGGGGTGTTCCGGTGAAGTGCCAGCCCATTGGCAGTAGCACGTTGTACCCATGCATCCGTTGATACCTTGCATGCACGTCGGTCAATGTGTAGGTTCTTCCGTGTCCGATGTGCTGCGGGCTGTTTGGGTATGGGTAAGCCACTGTCAGGTAGTATTTGGGCTTCGCGGGGTCTGGGTCTGTCTCGAAT
>JAOZHP010000081.1 GCA_026014815.1 Candidatus Bathyarchaeota archaeon | reverse complement strand
GAAAAAAGAATCAAAAAATGAAGAAGATTATCAACAATTCTTCATAAAATATCCTTGGTTCTTGGGCTCTAATTACAAGAAAATTCAAGAACGTCGAAAATTTGATGATAAAAATATTCCTGATTTTACAGGTATTAGAACCCACGATAAGTATAGAGATATTATTGAAATAAAACAACCATTTATGGATCTATTTACAAAAAAAAATAAATTAAATGCAAAATTCAATAATTCTTGGAATCAAGCTGAAAGATACCTATTATATGCTAGAGAAAATCAAGATTATTTAAAAAGAGTAAAAGGATTAGCATTTTCAAACCCCAAGTGTATTTTAATAGCTGGATATAATTTAACTGAAGAACAACAAAAAAGGATTAGTGAAAAACAGAAGGTTAGTGGTAATATTAACTTCTATACATATGATAATCTACTAGTTATAGCGAAACACGTGTTAGTTACAGCCAAGGACATTTCAAAACAAGCGCTCTAGTAGCCTTTATGTGTTGATGCAGTTGAGTCACATACAGAGAAGTAACATTTAAGCTGTGATGCGCCTAGTTGCTTGTGCTTCTTTTTATTTTTTTTAGTGAAAAACACACTCAGAAACCCTTAGTTAATAGCAAAAATAGACTAAGTGCGGTAATAACATTTCATACACGTGAAATCCCAAGGTGATGAATTGAGCGACAACGCAGACAAAGTACTTCAAGCCATGAAAGACGCCGGGAAGCCTTTGCGGCCCGGAGACGTAGCTAAAGCTCTGGGAATCGAGAGCAAAGAGGTTTCAAAGGCTATCAAAGCCCTCAAGAAGGACGGCAAGATCCACTCACCTAAGCGCTGTTACTACGCGCCCACAGAGTAGATCTTCCTACCCCACATTTTCATCAAGCAAGTCATAAGCTAACGCAGTTGTTTTCCGGATAATATCCCTGCACGTGGTAGCCCACATTTTCTTTACACTGTATTCGGCGTAATCATCAGGGTCATCGATATCCAATCCGAGCACCCCTGGACAAGTCAATTCACCGAACTCTTCCCTGAATGCATCAACGAGTCTCCTTGAATACCTGTAAACCTTCGGCCCCGGTCCGCCTTCAGGTGAACTGCGCCCGAACTTTAACCCCAACGCCATTACTGCACCCGAGAAGGCGCCGCATAGCTGACCAGACCTGCCTACCCCGGCAGCGAAACCTGAGGCCATCTTTGGTATATGTTCAGAGTCCACGCCCTGCGCCTCACTGAGAGCGAGTAGCACCGCCTCAGAGCATAGGAAACCTGACTCGGCATAGTCCGCAGCTTTCTTGATTGTATCTTTTTTCGTGGTCATCATCACACCGTACTGAACTTGAATGTTGTTACATGGGTATATGTTTCTCCTGGGAACAAAGCTACCGATGGAAAATCAGGTTGGTTCGGGCTGTCTGGGTAATGCTGTGTCTCAAGGCATAAACCAGCGTGTTTCATGATGGGTTCACCGTTTCTATCTACTTCTGAGCCATCTAGGAAGTTTCCAGTATAGAACTGTACACCTGGCTGAGTTGTAGTTACCTCAAGCACCCTGCCTGTCGATGGCTCGCTGAGCCTCAAGGCAACGCCAGTCTTCCCGAGGACATAGTTATGATCGTAGCCGTTCCCTAGCCTCAGCTGCGGATGTGTATCATTGATCCTTGAACCCACAACTCTGGACTCCGTGAAGTCTAGTGGCGTGCCCTTAACGGGAACTATCTCACCTGTCGGAAGCAGGCGTGTGTCCACAGGTGTATAGCTGTCTGCGTTAATCTTGAGGCTGTGCCCTAGGATGTCTCCTTTGCCTTTGAGGTTGAAGTAGCTATGATTAGTGAGGTTAACAACCGTTGGGGCGTCAGTCTTCGCCCAGTATTCTATTCTTAACTCGTTGCCATTGGTTAATGTGTAGATAACCCAGGCATCCAATGTGCCTAGGTAGCCTTCATCACCATCTGGGCTTCTGTGCTTCAAAGTGAGACTGCACTTTACATCATCACATGACTCACGTGGGTCCCAGAGAACCTTATCAAAGCCACGGTGTCCACCGTGAAGATGGTTTTCACCCTCATTCCTTGATACCTGAACCTCTTCACCATTAAGCTTGAAAACTCCATCTCTGATCCTGTTAGCGTACCTGCCGATGAGGCACCCAAAATAGAACTTTGAATTCAAGTAGCTCTTCAGATCAGAGAACCCAAGAACTACGTCACCTATTACACCCTCCTTGTCAGGCACCTTAAGCGAGACCACAGTTCCACCGTAATCACTGATCTCGACAACCATCCCGTGATCGTTACTCAACTTGAATAAGTGAACCTGAGAACCATCGGGGAGTTTACCCCACTTACGACGAAGCACATGCATACCTGTAAAACTCTTTGAGGGCGGAAAGTATTTTCCATCAGTATAACGCCAGTATGAAGTGTTGGTTTAATGAAAGGCATAATTTTGTTGACAGGATTCGAGCCCTTCGGGGAAAGCAACATAAACCCCTCAATTGAGGCATGCAGGATACTTGAAGGCGAGGAGTACAACGGATACAAGATAGTCGTAGAGGAGATACCACTACGATACGACGATGTGAAACCTACACTATTTAATGCGATTAAGAATCACAAGCCCTCAGCCATCATATGCACGGGACAGGGAGGCGGAGGAATCATCAACATAGAGAGGGTTGCTATAAACGTCGCTGACGCCAGGATACCTTACAACTGCGGAAAACAGCCAAAAGATAAGCCGATAGTAGAGGACGGCCCGGTCGCTTACTGGACGAAGGTACCATTCAGAAAGATGCTGAAGGCCATGAAGGAGGCAAAGGTGCCCACCTCTATCTCGAATAGCGCAGGGACGTTCGGGTGTAACCACGTCTTCTATGAGCTTATGCACCACCTTGCAGTGACGGAGACAGACATCCCCGCGGGGTTCATCCATGTACCAGCATTGCCGGAGCAGGTATTGGAGAAGAAGACGGCGTCCATGACTCTTGAGCTCATAGCCGAGGGGCTGTCAGTCGCCGTCGAGATGCTGTCCGGCTCGATTTAACTGGTTTCTAGTTAAATCCGAGCATTACCTTTAAGTGTCAACGTCCACTTTCACGTGTGAACATAAATGAGTCATAATGATTTTGAGGGAAGAAGATACGATATCCCTCCTATACCGAACACCGTAAAACGGTTCACAGGCGTGATAACCGTCCTTGCGATAATCGCCCTCATCGGAGTTGTCGTGGTGACATCCGTGTTTGTACGAGTCCCGTCAGGGTACAGAGGAGTCCTAATGACCTTCGGTAAGGTAGAGGACAACGTGCTTCAGGAGGGCCTGAACTACAAGGTGCCGTTCAGCCAGACAGTGGTCTTGATGAATGTCCAGATACAGAAAGCAGAGTCCACTGAGGCAACCGTTACACAGGACCTCCAAGAGGTCGCTACTACGGTTGCCGTTAACTTCAGGCTGAACCCGGGCAAAGTCAACGAGATCTACAAGGACCTCAGACAAGACTACGTCTCCAGGATCATCCAGCCCAACATCGAGGAGAGCCTGAAAGCCACCACAGCAGAGTACAGGGCAGAGGAACTGGTCACTAAACGCGCAGAGGTCAAGTCAACCTTCGACGACATCCTTGAAGAGAGGCTGAGCAAGTTCCACATCGACATTGTGAGCGTTAGCCTCACCGACTTCCAGTTCAGCACAAGCTTCTCACAAGCCATCGAGGCAAAAGTCATCGCAGAGCAACAGGCACTGCAAGCAAAGAACACACTTGAACAAATCAGGCACGAAGCACAGCAGCAGATCATCCAAGCTGAAGCATCTAGGAACGCCACCATCGCTATCGCGGAAGGAGATGCTTTAGCCCAGATAATTCAGGCAAACGCGACGGCTCAAGCAATCAAACTCATCACCGATCAGATGACCGCCGAGTACAGTCAGTACCTGTGGCTACAGCAATGGGATGGACAGCTACCGGTCGTCTACTCAGGTGACCAGAGCTTGATACTGGACATCAGCCAACTCACAAAAGACGAGGGTTAAACCCTCTCAAGCTTGAACACTACAGGCCGTAGGCCGTCGGTGCAGCACGTGATCATAGTTCCCTTTTCTTTCATCCAAGGGATATTCCCACCCATGGCTATGTTGGCGACATCCCTCTGAATGTCCGCCCACGCCCAGCTGCAGAAGTTAGGTGGCATGGCCATGCCTTTTGAGATGAACTCCATTCCCACCTCGACGGAGTCACAGATGGCGCTATAGCCTCGTACAGCGTACCTCTTAGCCGAGTTTCCGTTGGAGAGTTTCTCTATAACTGTAATCTTCACGTCACGCATAGCCAAATTCATTGAATGGACTAACAGGAAAACTAATAAAAAAAAATATTGTGTACCATGAAGCTACCTACTCTATCCATCTATAGAAAAACAGGTTATTCCATCAAACTTCAACAATTACATACAATTATTGTTCCTAAATCCCCTGTTTATCACAAAATTTTCTCTAAATATCCTTATGGCACGTATAAAAACAGATATTTTCCATCATAAAAATACAGAACAACGTTACTATTCTTGGATTCATATTCGAACTCAATAATTGATATAAGTACTTCATCTAAACCAGACAAACGATTACGGTGGAACGGGAAGGTCTCATCGATCAACTAGGATTAATTAGGATACTCCATGTTGATGATGAAGTAAGTCAAAGTGAATTTCTGAGATACTTCCTTCCTGAAACAAACCAAGATTTTATAATTGACTCAGTCAGTGACCCCACAAAAGCACTTGAGTGCATCAAAGAAACCGTTTATGATTGTATAATATCTGATTTTCAGATGCCCAAGCTGAATGGAATTGAGCTAGCGGCGATGATAAGGAAGAAGAGCGACATACCTATCATTCTATACACGGGCCAAGGAAGCGAGGAAGTAGCAGAAGCAGCCTTCAGCGTCGGTATTGACGATTACCTCCGTAAAGAGATGGATCCTAGCCACTTCCAGGTCTTAGCAAAAAGGATACGTCAAATAGTAGAGAAAAAACGTACAGATCGTCTATATAGGACGGTCATTGAGCAGACAAGAGACGCACTTAGTATTCTCGTAGAAAAAAGAGTGGTATTTGCTAACCAAGCAATGCTAAATCTACTTGGTTTGAAAGACATCTCTGAATTCGGTGATAAACCATTTAACTTTGCTGTAGGCGATGACAGAGAAAGAGGACTAGAACGTTTTGATGAGGTCGTCAGGAGAGACGGTGATCCTGGATACCATAAATATAAGCTGAAAAAGAAGACTGGAGAAATTATATATGTGGATGTATCCACCAGCCCAGTTACATATAACGGAAAGACTGGGGTTCTATGTTTAGTAAGAGATATTTCAGAAAGAGAAAGATTAGAGGCTGAAAAAAGAGAGTCTCAGGAAAGATTAAGATCACTTGTCGAACTCGCTCCTGATGGTATAGTTACTTTTGATCTTAGGGGGGTTGTTACATCAGTAAACTCAGCTTTTAGCCATATCACAGGATATGATCGAGAAGAGATAATTGGTAAGAACTTTTTAAGACTTAAAACTCTTCCACGTACTGAGATCAAGAACTATTTCATGGTTTTTAGTAAAGTTCTTAGAGGAAATATCCCGCCACCGTTTGAGTTCAGGTATTCTACAAAGAAAGGTAAAATAAATTGGGGTGAAGCTCATGTCGGTAAAATCAACATAAGCGGAAAAACAGAGTTTATGGCGATTCTACGTGATATTTCTGACAGAAAGTTAACTGCTGAAACTGATGGACTCAATATATCTGAAGAAATCAAGATGGATAATAACTCCGTTAATGATGATCTACTCATATCACTTGGTCAATTGGCGTATCTAATTGGTAATGAGATTATTGAACCAATAAGTGATGTTAGAAAAAAGATAAGCGAGTTAAGTGAGAATCAATCAGAAATAGATACAGTCTTACCTAGCATCGAGAACTCCTTAGACCAAGCCCTCCTTTTCCTTGAAGGCTTCATAACAAGGACAGACGAGTCGCTCCTGATAGCTTCAGAACAAGATATCATGCAAATAATATCGGATACGGTAAATAAGCTTGAGATACCCGAAAATAGTGAAATTACAACAAGACACGTCGGTGAAATTACGGCTCACATTAACCGCACAAGACTCGAAGAAATATTAAGTACACTCTTAGCTAGAACAATTTACATAGCAGAAAAAAACAAACAGTTCGAAATAATATCAGAAACAACAAAAAAATATGTCCGTGTAAAGATAAGGACCGTTTCATCCGACTCAAATAATCTGTATGACTATAATATTGTTGAAAAACTTGTATCAGATAGTGAGATCATAATCTGTAATGAGGAGATTCAAGATCTAGGCGGAAAATTACTTTTTGATTCTGAAGAAAACAATAACCTAACAATATGCCTAACATTACCTACGCACACAGAAAGAAAAACGGATAATGAATTAATAGAAATCGATGAATTATCACAAATAGTGCAACAAAATTAGAAAATTATTTTTATAAATTTTTTCCATACAATTCAAATTAATCATTACTAAAT
>JAOZHP010000080.1 GCA_026014815.1 Candidatus Bathyarchaeota archaeon | reverse complement strand
CCCCCGCTATCCCCCCGAGTCTTGAGACATACTGGAGCATGACGGATACTCTGAACTATAGGTACCTAACCGAGGATATTCCTTATGGATTAGTTACTTGGTCCTCGATGGGAGACCTAGTTGGTGTACCGACGCCCACATTGAAAGCCTGTATACGGATAGCGTCGGTATTGTTGAACATTGAATTCTGGGAAACTGGTGTGACAGCAGAGAAACTAGGTTTCGCTGGATACAGCCCAGAGGACGTGGTGAACTACTTCAAGTAAACACACCGTACGAAATTATTAATGAAACATTAGCCCTTTTTTTCATTGATGATAAATTCAGGTTTTAAACCATGGATTTACTGGTATTCTTCTCCCGGAGTAAAGAGCGGGGAGGTCGGCATCAAGGCTGGTAGTTACAGGTTCCTCTCAGATAGCCAAGTAAAGGACCTTGACTACGCCGCAAAGGAGATCCTGCGCCGCACAGGAGTGAAGATCCCTAACGAGATCTGCCTAGGGCTGTTAGAGAAAGCAGGAGCTACGGTGGATTTCAAGGAACAGCGTGTCCGAATACCTGCAAGCCTAGTAGATGAGGCTATAAAAAACACTCCCAAGAGCTTCATGTTTGGTGGTAGGGACGCAAAGAAGGCGATTAAAATCGATACTGAGCACTCATACTTTGTCCACGGAATCGGGCCATATATGATAGCTACTGATGGCTCCGTGAGAAACTCCACAGCGAGGGACATGCAGGACGCCTACAGGGTACTAGAGGCTTGCGAGAACGTGGATGTCGCAGGTATCCCTGTTGGCGGGACAGCATCCACCCCTGAAGATGAAATGCATCTACCCCTCACAGTGAGAAGGCTGCGGAAATACCTCATGATGCTGGACTTCATGGAGAAGCCAGTGGACACCAGCAGAACCTATGTTATAGACAAGGAGGACGAGGCAGGAGACATTAGACAGGCAGCCTTAGATCAGATACAGATGGAGATCGCGGTAAGAGGAAGTCTAGAGGAGCTCCAGAAGACTCCTATGAGCTTGGGATTCAACGAGGCAGTGAGCCCACTTATGTATCTCCCACGTAACCTAGAGAAGCTTCTCGTCTACGCGGAGCATGGTTTACCCATGTTCATCGGCAGCGGACCCATGACCAACGCCACAGGACCTGCGACTATGGCAGGAACCCTATCTCTTTGGCTCGCAGAGACGTTGACAGGTCTCGTACTTGGGTATCTAGCTGGGAACCCAGATTATCGGCCCCCAGCGCTCTGGATGTGCTTCACAGGGCTCTTTGACCAGTTGACGGCGCATGGTCCGATTATGGGTGCCCCCGAGGGAGTTATCGTCCAGTCTGCGTGCGCAGACATTGCCCACTTCTATGGTTTCTCTATCAGGGGATGCATCGGTAGTCCTTCTAAGGCGCTGGATCCTCAAGCGGGTTACGAGACAGGTGTGGGGCTGTTAACCAGCGTGATGGCGGGCGTTAACTATCATGTGAGCATAGGTACCGTGGGACCTGGAGAGGTGGGCGTGAGCTTGGAGAAGATAGTCCTCGACAACGAGCTTGCAGGCTACATCAAGAGAATTATGAGGGGTATCGAGGTAACTGAGGAGACTCTGGCAGTAGACGTCATAGATGAGGTGGGTCCCGGAGGCACTTTTCTGATCCATCCACATACACGGAAATGGTTCAGGAAGGAACAGTACTTCCCAAGCCTGTTCGATAGACGGAAGTACGAGGACTGGGTCCGCCGAGGCAAGAAGAACGCAGTGCAACGAGCGGAAGAACGAGTTCAAGAGATTCTTAGGGATTACTGGCCCGAGCCACTGGACAAGGGCATCCGGAAACGGATAGAAGACCACGTAAAAATGATCGAGAAAAGGATGGCAAAATCTTAGAGGTGAAGAAAATGAAGAAAGAGGAACTTATCAAGAAACTTTATGAAGCAGTAAAAGACGGGTTCATAGAGGAGAGTGGACCCCTCGCCGAGAAGAGCGTCGAGCTAGGCTATGATCCCATCGAGGTTATGCAAGGGATCACAAGCGCGTTGAAGGAGGTTGGAGCGGATTTCAATGATGGACGAATATTTCTGACAGAGCTAATGTTCTGCGGTGAAACAGCGAAAGAAGCGATGAATATCTTGACTAAGGAGATCAAACGACAGAAGAAAACGGTACCATACCTTGGCCGCGTCGTTATAGGCACTGTCGCAGGTGACATACATGACATCGGGAAGAGTCTCGTAGTCGCGATGCTCGTTGCCGAGGGATTCGAGGTAATCGACTTGGGCATCGATATCTCAGACGAGACCTTCATCGATAACGTGAGACTACTGAAGCCTAACGTCTTGGGTTTATCTGCCCTCGTCACCACCACGATGCTGAAGTTCAGAGATATTGTGGTGGCGCTGGAAGACGCTGATCTAAGGGATAAGGTGAAGGTGATCATCGGAGGCGCCTTAGTCAACATGGAGCATGCCGAGACCTCGGGAGCAGACACCTTCGGCTCAGACGCTATCGATGCAGTAATCAAAGTCAGGGCGCTACTCGACTTAGATTAAAACTTCTTTATGCCTTTTTTTGGGTTATTTTATTTCCTATTTTGATGGATCTGACTGTATACGATGTGGTCTTCGAGTTTTTTTATTGTCTCAGGGAAGAGGCTCAGATCAAGGTGTGGGAACATCAGGGAGTCCATGTAGGCTTTGTTGTACTCCGGTTGAGAGGCCAATTCAATATACTCGACCTTTTTAGCGATGCTTTTCGCTTCCTCCCGGGACGATTTTGATATGAGTGCCATCCGTGCCCCGGTCCCAGCGGCATTTCCCACGTGCTCAATATTCATTAAAGGGAACTCTGGGAGCATTCCCACGTTGATGGCGCTCTCACGGTTGATGTATGTGCCGAAGGCGCCGGCAATGTACACCTTCTTGACTTCGCTCGCTGTGACCCCTAGTTTGGTCATAGCGATATGAGCCCCTGAGAACATAGCGGCTTTCCCCTTCTGGAGCTCACGTACATCCAGTTGAGTCAGAACGATGTCTTCTCTGAGAGCAGAGTCCTTCTTCCAGACAAGGACATACTCGGAGGTGTTTCCGTTTTTTCTTATCCGTGGATGCTGGTTCTCGGTCCTGATCCTTCCTGATGTATCGATTATCCCTGTTCGTAGCATCCCTGATAACGCGTCGATGAGCCCAGAGCCACATACTCCCACTGGCTCGGCGTCATCGATGGTCTTTACTGCTGGCTCTAGGGTGTCTTGGTCTATCCAGACTCCTTCTATGGCACCTGAGGCAGCTCTCATTCCATGTTTGATGTGGGCTCCCTCGAAAGCTGGGCCCGATGCACAGCTACAGGCAACCAGTCTATCCTTGTTTCCTATTACTATCTCGGTGTTGGTGCCGATGTCGATGAGGAAGCTGAGGTCATCTGACTTGTATACCTCAGTGGCGAGGATCGCTGCGACGCAGTCAGCGCCCACGAACCCGGCGATGAGAGGCAAAACATGAATGTTTCCCATCGGGTTCCCGAGTCCTAGAGAAGCTTGGGACACGTCTCTGTGACCTAGGTTAGCTGGAGTGAACGGGCTGTGAGTTAATGGTTCAATATCAAGACCTAGGAAAAAGTGCTGCATTGTAGTGTTTCCCACTAAGACGTGCTCGTAGACTTCCATTGGAGATACGTCAGCTTTGATGCAGGCTTCTTTGAGTAGCTTATCGATGCCTTCAACTAGTGATTCATGTAGTAATTTCCATGATTCTTGGTCTCTCAAAGCGTAGGTGAGCCTGCTTATGATGTCCTCGCCGTAAGGTATCTGAGGGTTCATGGCGGTCTCTACTCCGAGGACGCTGCCGTCGCTGAGGTCTATGAGGTAACCTGCTAGTTTCGTAGACCCAATGTCAACCGAGAAGCCGAGGATGCGGGTATCACTGGTAAGGGTGTCAATGGCTCTATCACCGTGAAATATAGTCGTCTCGTCGCCTACCGTTATCTTTCTGATATGTGGCTCGAAGCTTACCGGTGTGTCCAATCCCTCTGTTTGAAGCCTCTGGGTGCCTGTCCTGCTCTCCTTCGGGACGAGAACAACAGAATCTCCTTTGATCTCTGTGAGGCACGCAAGCCTGAACCCGTTCCTTAGGTCGTCTTTTCCTAGGAGCTGTGTCTCCTTATACGTGGGTTCACTGAGTTTTTCCCCGCCTTGTATGATCTTGACGATACATTTACCGCAGGACCCGGCTCCTCCACAGATAGTGTTTATGTCCACACCTAGCTCACGTGCTGCTTGAAGGATGGTGGTATCCTTGTTGAACCTTCCTCGACGTCCATCGGGCTGGAACACGACATCATACACGGGCACAGGAATCAAAGTAACTTTGAGGTATCAGGGTTATGTAGTTTCCCTCAGATTCGCTTAAAAACCGATGACACCACTTTCAATGGAAGAGTGACGCAAATGTTCGAGTACACCGTGGAGCAGAAGACATACGAGATAAGCGGAGTCAAAATAGGTGGAGCACCAGGACTCGCCCCCACAGTCATGGTGGGTTCTATGTTCTATAACGGGCACCTCGTCGTTGAAAATCCCGGGGAAGGAATCTTCGACAAGGATGAGGCCGAGAAACAGGTAAGGGGCGCTGAGGAAATGACGGACAAGACTGGGCTCCCCACCGTGGTGGATCTTGTGGCAGAAAACGGTGTCGCCGCAGGCAGATACCTAGACTTTATGGTGGACGTTACATCGATGCCCATCTTCCTCGACGTCATCTCGGAGACCGCAATGGTGGAGTCATTACAATATGCATATGACCACGGGATGATGGGCAGGATCATACTCAACTCACTAAACCCCCACACAGGTGACGAGGTCTACAGCAAGGTCAAGGAGATAGAGTGTAAGAACGCCGTGCTGCTTCTCCACAGCACCCGGCACTTGCTTTCCTCCAGCAAGGAAGCGCTCCTAGATGAGATTGTTCCTAAGGCGAAAGACGCAGGGGTTGAGAAAATACTGGTAGACACGGTCGTAGTGGACGTCCCTACACTCGGCCTAGCCACTAAGGCAATCCACAGGATAAAGGACAAGTACGGGTATCCATGTGGCTGTGGCGCCCACAACGCTATCGCGTCCTGGAAACGGTTACGCGAAAAATACTCGCCGACCGCAGTCTCGACGGTTATCGGGGTCACCAGCGCCCTACCGATAGCAATGGGAGCGGATTTTGTGCTGTATGGTCCAATGAGGAATGCTGATGAGGTGTACCCTGCGATAGCCATGATAAACGCGGCGTATAGTCAACTGGCAATGGAGAAGAGGATCAGGCCCCCCAAGGACCACCCCCGATACAAAATAGGATAACAAAATAGTAGAGTTATGTACCACGGACAGCACCTATATTTGTATTCCATTTATGTCTGTTTAGGTGCTAATGAGGGTACGTGTATAGCCCCACTATAGGAGCTACCATGTGACGTAATTAATTACTGCTTAAAGGTTACGAGAGCGCATGCTTCATGAATTATATCTAACTTTGTTTCTCAAGTATCGCTATATATTCTGATATATCTGAGTCAATAAATTTAGAAACCTTCCAACCTGATCCTTGAAGAAGTCCTTTCATCTCTTCCTTTGATACAAGTAAGTAATCAAACCAGTCAGTAGCGTATTGTCTATACCTAACTCTAATCCTAAGCTGACCACCCATCCTCCCCATGGATCGGTTCCTCTCATGATAGTATAGAAAATGCGGGTTATTAGTATCATATGGGTTACGAGTACTACAAATAATTCTAGCATCCTCAGAAGTGATGTCATTAATTCTATTCAGTATCTCTCGTGACTTATCTTCACCAGAAAACTAGCCAAAATTAACTCCAAAAAGAAGAACCGTATCAAATACATTATCGAAAGAGAGTTCCTCAATAGGCATTACAGATGCATTTAGAACTCCTCTACGCTTACATACATCAATAGCAAGTGGAGAATTATCAATTCCTATCACATCATAATCTTTTTGTTGAAGATATAGACAGTGCCTACCAGCGCCGCATCCAATGTCAAGTACCCTTCCTCTAGTATATTTTATTGCCTTTTCTCTACTTCAGGCCAGTCATTATACTCTAAGAGGTACAAGGAAGGTGCTCGTGATAAACTGACATAACCAGTATCCATCTCCACCAATTCAAAGCAGGGTCTCTTCTCGTATAATGCTAGAATGATCTGTCCGTAAGCATCCTTCAAAGGCTCCATTAGGCCCATAGCCCTTCCCACCACAGAAGGGCGTGCATCACCGCTTAACACTTACGAGCGCTACGCGCGCGTTACTTAGCCTAAATCCACTTAACCACAGGCGGTTTCTTCAGAGGCGGCTCAGGTTAGTAATCTGGATTTAATGCTTTTCTCAGAGAAAGAATCTAAGTACGAAGAGGTTCTAAAAAGTTCAGGACTGGGAGGAGGACTTCATCAGTCTTTTCCCGGTACAAACCATGCCCGATGTCTTTGAGTTTTACCGTTACGACTTCATCCAGAATGTTTGATGCACGTTCAACGTGTTCATCGGTCATCATACCCCCTGAAGATGCATCAGCTTGTAGGAGAAGGACGGGGCACGACATCTCGATGAGCAACTTCATCCGTCCTCTGGCTTCTTTGCCATTAGAATTCCCGCAAATGTACACGGTTCATCTCCGATAACTCTCCATCCATGTTGGGTACCTCTCTGAACCAGACAGTCACCAGGACCTAAAATTGTCGATCCTTTCTCTAATATCAGTTCAATCTGACCAGAAACGATTACCAAACAATCAATCGTCTCAGAAGCATGCATGGAAACTCTTTCACCAGGTTCAAAAGTCAATAAGATAAAATGTACACCGGTCTTGGGAAAAAATTCATGTTCAGGGAACCAATCAACCATGGGGTCATGTTTCTTTTGTAGTGGTGCTGGTACATCATCTGTAGCCCATATTGTTCTAATCGTCATTCGTTCGGTTGAATTGAAGAATGCATTTTTAGGAACATCACCATCAAGCCAGACATAGGATTTACCATCCTCATCTACTCCTGTCACGACTCTTCTAGCTTTAGTACTATTAGAACTCATGATCATAGAATGGGGCGCATCACCGCATAAGACTTACTTGAAAAAGGGGAAGGAATTTGAGCCAATACTCCGCTTGAAGAAGTTATTCTCATGGGTGAGGGTTGCCCCAGTGTCCATATTCATCTTGATGTTCGTGACCAGTATCAGGATGTGGACCTTCACCAAGATGATCACCAGTATCAGGATATGAACCAGCACCGTCACCGGGTGATAGATCAGGCCTGTCAGCAACTACCACCGGCGTGGCAGCTACCATCGGAATACATACCAAAAGAAGAACTACAAGTACTACTACTTTCCTCATGTCCTTTCCTCCTTTCGGAGCCTAACTTTGATGGTGCTTATCACCGTTTAAAACTTACGAAAAAAATGGGATTTCCTATACTCTGATATGGAAGATGCATTCCTGTATCTCTATTATCAATTCATCGAATATGTGCCAACGGTCTTTATAGGAAGGAAGAAGCTGGAACTCAACAGAAATAATTTTTCTCATAAAGTGTCATAATAAATTCGAGTAGAGAAGGTATAAGCCAAACACGAAAAGTCCTGCCCCTATCAGCTTTGATAAAATTTCTCCTCTCTTAATCAAGGTACTGGCAAACATCGTCCTTGCTTGGGTCACCAATACGCATAGCACAGCCACCGGTGCTGCATGTCCAAGGCCAAACACAGCAAGAATCAGTCCAGCGTGAAACGGTGTTGCAGCAGTGAACAGGGACGCCATGATCACGGGAAATACTATAGCCAAGCTACAGGGTCCAAGAGCGATACTAATCACTACGCCTAATGTGAAGCTCGGCAAGAAAATTCCTTTAGAGGCCACTTTTTTCAATACTTTCGTTCTTGATTGACTGACGGCGTTATCGAAGGCGGATATTGAATCGTTGATTAACTGATATCGGTCGAATACGCCGTATGTGTTTAGGCCAAATAATATCAGCATGATGCCCATTAGGATGTAAGGTATCTTTGAACTTAGGTTTACGGGGACCAGCGACGCAATCAAAACCCCGATGATAAAGAAGGTGAGGGTCATGGCCAGCGTGAAAGACGCGCCTACCAAAGCGCCTTCTTCTCTAGTGTTATCGGCGCCTAGAATGAAAGAGAGATACGCTATGATTAAGCCTAGAGAACATGGAGACGCAAACGTGATTGCTCCATACATGAATAGACTAAAAGCTTCAATCAGATTCATATTGTTCACGTGATTTCCTTCAATTTCTCGATCAGAGTATCTGACGATACTTTTTCTCTGAATATCTCGTGAAACCGGTTACCGCTGGTTCCTATTATGATTGTGCCATCGTATAGTTCGTACTCTTTGTAAGCCTCGATTATGTCTAATTTGTTATCGTCATAATCGTTTCCAATGACCCAAGTCACGTTGTATTTGTTTTTTAAGGATTTTAGGTCGTTTGTTGTGCACGACGTTACCGTTATTGTCACTATGTCTAACCCGTTTTCTGTGCAGTATTCGTCGCAGATATGGAGGAGTTGCCTTATCTGGTAATCATTTATCTCTGCATATTGTCCTTCGCACCCTATAGTCATGAAGTGCAGTAAAACAGGGGTCTCTCTCCTGAAAGAAAGGTAGAACATCTCACCATCCGTGTCTTTTAATTCAAAGTTGGGTAGATTAAGGGTTGCATCGGCTATGTCTTGTTCTTTTTCAGGTTTGATGAACCAGTTTTGTATTATCAGTGCCAGTAACGCGACGATTATTACCGATAATATGACGGCACTTCTTTTTACGGTTAACATTGAACCCACGGGAAACCACCAGATATTCAACTATTTCAATAGTTAGATATTTTAATATTTGGTATCCTAGACATATCCAGTACCTTGATAGTCGTGTTTTCTAGTAAGAGTCCTTTAAACAGCAGATCACTGATAAAAGAAGACTTCTCCAGCACTAACCTGACGATCTCATTCGCTGTTTCTTTGCCTATCATCTAACGTAGCAATCATTTCACTACGTCTTTTTTGTACACTCAATCTCAATTTCTACATCATTGATCCTTTAAAATATTTAACATATTGTTTTAATGATTCTAATTTACCTGTCGCATGCGACATTAAAAGACCCATATTTTCTGGGTATTCAGTAAGTCACAGCTTCAGACTCTCACTCCGAGAAGGAGGGAAAGAATGAAACCAAGGTTCATGAGGGATCATAAGAAAGTAAGAACATAAGAGATAGGTGAAAACTTCTGGAAAGACATATTCTTGAAACCCAGCAGACAGGCAGATCAACAGAGCTCGATGAGGTTTACCTGTTCAATCCCACCCCTCATATACCCGGTACCCAGCCACAGACTAATAGCCCGAGACCACAAACAGAGAACCAGAATGCCCCACATGGGGCACAAAACACCGAGGCCACGGAAAAAACCGAGGCCATCAAAAAGCCGGCGGACGGGGATTGAACAGAATAATTAGCGCAGATGATTCACGAATACATTCAGATGATTTGGTGAGCCGGAGGGTAATAGGGACAGAATCCGGCTCACCTTTTGCGTCGAGCCACGCAGGATATCTCGCTGATTTATCTGGGCTAGATGGCTGCGAGTATCCTGAAACTGATATTAAACTGTAAATGTTTAATAGTTTATGGAAGCTGAATCTAACAAAATATATCGTATTTTAAGTATCCGTGGCTCTACGCTTCAACGTACTTCAATTACGAGTTATCCTCTAAAACAGATAGGCCTTGAAGAATCGCAGAGGCTCCGATGGCTCCATTAGGCCCCTAGCCCTCCCCACAAAATCATGGTGAGCATCACCGCTTAAAGGTTACGCGCGCGCAACCGCTTTCAGCAACCGCATGCAACAGCCGAGAATGCACCAGAACCAAAATTCTCTATTTTTTCCTTAAAATAAGTAACCTGCTATACCTGAAGACAGGAAACCCATTTTCCGTAACTCCCAGTGGATACACAAAGAAATTTTTTTTCTCGATATTACAGGTTACTTGAAGCGGAGTGGTGGACTGGGGGGGAATTGAACCCCCGACCTCTTGGTTGCAAACCAAGCATTCATACCCCTGAACTACCAGCCCCGTCTACTCCCCAAAGAACCAAGTCCACAGTAAAAAGGTTTCACTGAGGACAGAGTCTATAAACAATGGACGCGGATTCCTTGTAATGCCGTATAACGCCGTGGTGTTCGACCTAGACGGAACACTAGTAGAAAGCAAGATCAACTACGAGAAGATGGGCGAAGAGATCAAGCTCCTTCTGGACAGAATGGGAATGAAGGAACACATCGAGGATCGGAGAAAAGCCTACATGGTAACCCATGGAGGCGCCGAGACTCTTCTAAAGTACGGTCTACCCCCGGAAAACCTAGAGTCCACGTTAACTGAACTCAACCAGCTCATGAACAGCATAGAGCTGGAAGCCCTCTCCACAATGACACTGAAACCCAACGCCGAGGCGACAGTAAAACAACTCAATAACTCCGGTTACAGACTCGGCATAGCCACCCGAAGCCACGGCCTCTACGCTCATAAAAGCCTCGACATGTTTAAACTAAAAAGATACTTCCACGGCATCCTAGGACGAGACGAAGTCCCTTACCCGAAACCAGACCCAAGGCACCTATTAGACACAATAAAACTTGTAGGCTCAACACCCGAAGAAACCCTATACATCGGTGACACAACCACCGACTTAACGACCGCCAAAGCCGCCGACGTCAAATTCATAGGCTACTGGCGAGATGAACAGTGGGCACAGAGACTGCTAGACTCTGGCTGCAAAAAGATAATAAAAGACCTCTGGGAGATTATTGCTCTCGTTAAGAACGAGTGAGCTTATCCAGAGCCAGTGGGAACTCGCCGATACTCTTGATGGCAACCGTGGCCTCATGGTAATGCGCCTGCTGGTTATCATAGACATCAATAAGCACGCTTCTCATGCCTATACCGTTGGCTCCCACGATGTCGGCGTCATACATGTCACCCACCATGACACAGGTTTCAGGCTTTGAGTCGATATCCCGGAGAGCCTCCTCAAAGATAATCTTGGCGGGCTTCCTGTACCCCACCTCCTCCGAAACTATCAACGAGTCAAATATATCCTCGTAACCCAGCTTATCGAAGACGTCTCTGCATGTGGGGCCATGCATATAGTTGGTGATGACCCCGAGCTTGTATTTTCCCCTCAACGCCGCTAGTACTCCCTGTGTTTCAGGGAAGAACTCTGTCAACACCGTCCATTCATCTAGGTAGGCTTTCCATGCTCTCGCTGCGTGAGTCTTCACGTCGCTGAGGCCTATCTCCGTGAACACCAATTCGAGGCGCGTATGATAGTCAAGCTCTCTATAACCGTCTGCGTCGGCCTCCTTCCTCTGCTTGGCTGAGATTGGTCTATAGACATCCACGAACCTGTTGTATGGTATCTCTATGCCCTGCATCATGAGGTATCTGTGGAATCTCTCGGTGCTACCACCTCGCTTCATGAGATCAGGGGCCTGCACCAAAGTGTTCCAGTTGTCAAAGAAAATGGTGTCAATCATTTTGGATCTATCTTGCTGATCTCGTTGCCACACGTGGACCCAGTAGCACCCAGAGCCAGTCCACGAACTCACGTATGTTCTTGGTCTGTAGGTAAATCTCACCCGGTCCCTCAATATAGGTCACAAATCCCTCTCCACTGAACATTGTGTCCTTCCAGGACCCGAACTTACGTACATCGTACTTACATACATCGCTGAACGCGACGAGGTGGAAGTTATCCACTACCAGTTGTTCACCTGCCTTCAACTCATGTTTATCCAGTGCACCGAAGCTGTTGATGAAAAGATCACCGGAGCCACTGGTCTTCACCATGAAGACACCCTGCCCAAAGAGGCCTCGACTGAAACCCTCCCACCTAACATCCAAGTCGATATCCTGGGTTGATGCAAGGTATGCTGACTTCTGTATGATCCAACCTTTTCCCGGCGTCACATCTAGCTTGATGACGTCACCGATAGGCGCGGCGACTAAACCAAGTTTTCCTTCACCGTTTCTGGCTGTAAAGTCTGTGACGAATAGGCTCTGGCCGCCCAGGATGCTGGTCTTGAGGCTTCCCAAGATGCTTCGCTTCCTTGTGCGTGTGTTGACTTCAATGTTGGGGCTCATGTAGGTGAGGGATCCTGCCTCGCCTGTGATGCGCTCATCCTTCTCCAAGTCAACTACTAACATGCTGTATGATGGCTGGTATTTTATCTCGTACTTCAAACTATATCACAAGTCTCTATTCATCTACCGAGATTAAATGGTTCTCACCATTAGATTATTGAATCCAACAAAGATTACATTGATCACTGGTCTAACGCGAGTCTGTATGCGTCGTAAGCTGATATAATTGCGAATAGGATACCGATTGTTATAACCTGTTCATAAGTGTAAAAGTAGCTAGCAATGAAGCCAGCGACAAGAGTAACTACAAAGAATGCAACTCCTCTCCTCATTTTACCCATATACATTTGGCCGAGGCCTGTGACGAGGAATGCGAGAAACACAGCGAGCCACACTTTCTTCACTGGCTTAGGCTTTATCATCCCTTTCATTATTGGCTGAGGCTCGTGGCATGCAGGGCAGACAGTGTCAATGTAGGGGATCATTGTCCCGCAGTAGGGACAGAACTTTGTGCGTTCGTCGGACATGCTTAGAGTATGTCCTCGTCGTTCTTTGTCAATGAGAAGTAGACTGCTCTCAGTAACATGAATAAAAAGTACATGCTGGGGAGCATCCCGACTAGATATACAACGATCTGTGCCGCGCTGGTTGACTCGCTCATCAGTTATCAAAACCCCATTCTTTTTTGGCGGTTATAAAACGTTGCGATTACCGGAAAAGACGGGGATCAATACCCATTAGCCACGACATGGTACCTTTGATAGGGGTTCGAGCACGGCGGGCCATCAGTATAGTACAGCGCCTTCCCCTCGATATCCATGACGACCGATGACAATGTCTCCTCTTGATGATCCGGCATCTTAGCTGGGTCGATGTGAAAGCAGATGCTCTCAGGGTAATCAAAGTGGTTCCGGAGAATCTCCTTGAAGGACTCCACGCTGTGATCTTTTCGATTAAGCATTTCATTGGCTATTAGATGCCTGTGCAAGGTGCTTGGGTCGTCAGGGAGATACATGTCCTTAACGTTCAACGCGCGATCACCGATGAAGTGGTTGCTGTGCGCGAGTATCCCACCTTCAGGTGTAATAACCGAGACATCAGAAGGATGAGCCTCCAAGTTCACAACAACTCCTTCCGAAGCCACCATTACGTTGTAGCTGACACATCGATCAGCCTTCAGGAAAGCCTTCACCGCTTCCGTGAAGCTGTTGCTGTTAAGCATCTTTCTGCAGACAGTGAAGAAGGGAACCGAGTCGCCTAGCCGGTCTTTGTCAGAGACGAGGGCGTTAAGAACCACGCCAATGCCCTCAGAGTTCAAGCCTTTATGACCGATAATCCCAGCCTCCGTGTGCATAGCAACCCTCGGCTTATCCTCCTGCGTAACATCAAGGAGTATGCAGGTTTCCTTGACTCCGAGCCTGTAATCCCAGTTCTGCGCTAGCAGCGTCGTTCCCGTCTTCGTGGCGCTTGGGAGAGCAGCTATACTGGTGCAGCCACCACGAAGCTGCGCTGGGCTCGCCCATGCAAGCTCATAACGTCCATTGATGGCCACTATTGGCTCGCTGTCAATGTTAGCCCCATCGGCGACACCTTCAAGTTCCAACGCGATATCACCGTCATATCTACGGATCTGTCCAAGTATAGTGTGGGCTCTGGTGTAGACTTCATCGAGGCTCATGCCTAGGTTTCTGCTCCAATAGTCCAAGTAGTAGTTGATGTTTCTCTGGATGAGTGCCTTGGTCTGTTGGCCATGCTGTACGCCGCACTCGTATGGTGAGCCATGAACCTTGACGATGGGGCTGGTCATGGATATGAAATCATGTTTACGGGATTTAAGGTCTAGTCGTCGTCAGGAAGATCGACTCTGAACTCAGCGAAGACAGGGAAATGATCGGAGACATCTTCTGTAAGCTCCTGGGTTAACCCATAGACCTCGTTGAAGTAGTACACTGAGGTGCTGTCATGAATGTACTCGCTGTTGTACGTCGTGTTCATCATCACAATCCTGTCGTATGTCCAGTCTGTCTTGGTCATTGTGTCCACCTCATTGGACACGGTCCAGAAATAGACTTGGTCCCTCAGAGGACTATCCATAGCGTCCTCGTCGAAGTATGAGCCATCCGCGTTGAAGTCACCGAGAGCAATAATATCCTGATCTTCCTGTGATTCCTTCAACGTTTCGAAAACGATTGTCAGGTTTCCTATCTCGTTCTCGGCATCATCGGGCTTGATATGTATACCTACGAGAGTGAAATCGAACTCTCCGGCGATGAAGCTAACGATGTAGGGCTCCCGCTCAAACACGTCCCCGATATCATCCCACACATGAGCCGTGTCGTCGAGGTAGCTGACAGTTTGGGTGTTGTAAAAGTAGGCGTAAGCCTCTTTGCTTGTTGTTCTTCCAAGCCTTTCGCTTCTGATAAACGCATAACCAGGTCCCTCCATGCCGTTGATAACCTCAAGGAATATCGGCGCAGTTGTCTCGGAGCTATCCCTTATCTCCTGCACAAGCACTACATCGAACTCCCTGACAGTCTCGGCGAGGACCTCCATCACCTCAGTTTTCTCACGTTTCGTCCTCCCAAAAACCTGAATGTTGAATGCGGCTATCGTGATGGTGTCGCCTGCTGATGGGAATTCAGGCTCCGACTCAGGAGGCAGTAGGTTCGGAGTGAACTGAAGATAGCTTATGATTCCCGCAATGATGATGACAACCGCGATTATTGGGGCTACCGAGCTTTTCTTCATAGATTAATAATTTGCGGATGGAGTGAAAAATCTATTTCTTTTCCATCTGGTCCAGTTCCAGCTTCCTGAAGATGCCGCGGAGCTGCCGCCTCATACTTGTCCTATCGTGACTGATGCCCAGGTTGTCAGCGAAGTCAGGCGTAGTCCTAACGATGGATGTGCGTCCCTCCTTCTCACGTTTGATCAACCCCATCTCCTCAAGCTGCCTCAGATGCTTGTACGCCTGACTTCCACGTGCCTGAGCAACCTCCTTCTGCTCCACGGGCTGATAATACGCGACGTAGCTAAGGGTACGCAGCGGTCCCGCTGAGAGGAGTGGCTTGATGCTGACCTTTCTAGCTGGCTTGATGAAGTCTGATTTTAGTTGAAGGACCACCTTGTCCTGGGTCAGCTTCTTCACCTCAAGTGCAGTGGCATCTGCCTCGTAAGCTTCCACAAGCTGGTTGACCAGTGTGGTCGCCTCTCGCTCGTTGTCGAGTCTGAGCTGCGTCACTATTGTTGTGAGGCCGATGGGTCTACCTGCGGCGTATAGAAATGCCTCCAGTTCAGCTAGCTTCTCATTCTGGTTTACCAGTGTTGTCCCCGCATCATTATTGTCCTATTTTTCTTAATAAACCATAGCTAAGCGTGTTTAGCGATGTCGGTGCGGTAATGGAGCCTGCCTTTGACCTTGTTAACGTCTTTGTAGACAGCTTTTCTGGCCTTCTGCACGTTGTCACCTTTGGCTAGTAATGCGACTGCTCTGCTGCTCGTCGTTCTGATCACGCCGTTATCGTCGTAAACCGAGGCGTAATATACCTCAGAAGCGGGTTCACCGATCTCTATAGGCTGGTCTCTGACCGGGTTTGTCGGGTATCCTTCGGGTACAAGGTAGACGCAGACAGTGGCTTTCTTCATGAACGCTGGTTTAGGAAGGTTGCCCTCCGTCATCCCGTAACCCATCTCGGTGAGAGGCGTCTCTAGGAGACTGAGTACGTTGATAGCCTCAGGGTCACCCATTCTGCAATTGTACTCGATGAGGTACACATCGTTAGGCGTGTTCATGAAGCCACCATAGATGGGTCCCTTGAACTTGCCCACTGTCTCGGTCATCGCCTTGATGGTCTCCTCCATTATCTTGGTGCCCTTGGCTATGACCTCCTTTGAGAGATCAGACATACCGTGATCCTCACAGCTGTAGCTGCCCATGCTCCCCGTGTTGGGACCCTTATCATCGTCGTACGCACGCTTAAAGTCCCTCACCAATGGCATCACTTCGACTCTGTGGCCATCAGTGAATGCCTGAAGTGTGAACTCTTCGCCTATGAGCTTCTCCTCAAGGACAACTAACCCGTCTGCATTGATGCGTTCTGCCGCGTAGTCCTTGACCTCGTGCTGGCTGTGCAGGTGGTCACCAGAGACCTTCACCCCTTTTCCTCCGGTGAGTACATCCGGCTTAACTGCTACCTCGGGGTACTTTTCAAGGAACTTGTTGACGTCCGCTATGTTTCTGCATATCTTGAAACCGGGGTTTCCCTCTATTTCATGCTCATCAAGGACCTCTCTAGTGTATGATTTGCTCCACTCCAGCTTGGCCAATGGCTTCGTTGGTCCTACGACGGGTACGCCGAGGCTCCAGAGCTTGTCTGCGACTCCCTCCGCTAGGGGTGCCTCGGGGCCTATGAACGCCATATCGTGTCCCTTGAACCTGTCATAATTCTCCGTGTTGTTGATGTCAATGATCTCAACGGTTTTGCAGAGGGCGGCTATCCCCGGGTTGAGCCTAGACATGGCCGCCGTGAGCTCGATATCCTCCTCAGCTAGCTTCCTAGTTATCGCGTGTTCACGTGCCCCGTTACCTACCACTAGAACCTTCATGCAGATTCACTTGCAGCGATCTACATTTTTCAAGATATAAGATGGACTGGTGACGGGTTTAATAGAAAAAGTAAAGTTTAGAGGAACCTGCAAGCCTAGAGGAGCTTCCCAAGGCTCTCAAGGAACACTTCCGCTTCCCCCGAGGAAAACGAATTCAGTGAAGAGGGTATCACTTGGATGTGAAACATTAAATCCCCACCAAACGGAATGTAATCCCTTAGAGGTCACCACATGAAAAAATATGGCTGTCAAAGTATGGTGTCTACCCTCAAACGGGTTCTCGTGAAGCGACCCGACGCCGGGTTCGCTGTGGAAGACTACAAGAAATGGCACTATACAGGACCCCTCGACATAGCCGAGTCCCAGAGAGAACATGACGCGTTCTGCGAGATAATGAGTAAACAGGGCATCGAGGTGCTGTACCACCCTGAGCCGCAGCCGGAGCACGCTGACAGCGTATTCACTTACGACCCAGCCATCGTCACGGATGAGGGTGCCATCATTTTCCAGATGGGCAAGAAATTCAGAAAGGGAGAGGAAGGACCAATGGAGAGAAGACTAAACGAGCTAGGCATACCCACACACTACAGTATCCACGGAGAAGCCACCGTGGAGGGAGGTGACACCCTGTGGCTCGACGAGGAGACTCTTGCCCTCGGGCAGGGATTCAGGACCAACGTCGAGGGACTCCATCAGATGAAGGAGGCTCTGGAACCTATCGGCGTTAAGGTGATACCAGTCGATCTTCCTTACTTCTTTGGCCCTGAGGCGTGCCTGCATCTCATGAGCCTCATAAGTTTCGCAGATCATGATTTGGCGGTTGTCTACTCATCTCTTCTACCTGTTCCTTTCTGGAAGGAGCTGAAGGAGAGAGGCGTGGGCCTCATAGATGTTTCAGAGGAGGAGTTCAACAAGATGGGCACAAATGTACTAGCATTAGGACCAAGAAACTGCCTCATGCTGGAGAATACACCGGTAACTAAGAGTAATCTTGAGGACGCCGGGTGCAAAGTACACACGTACAAGGGCGTCGAGATAAGCCTAAAGACGGAGGGAGGCCCCACCTGCCTTACACGACCAATACTGAGGGTATGATCCATTGAACCAAGTAGAGAAACAGGTGTTGGACAGCATCGACGTTGACGGTATGCTGGAGTACATATGCGAGCTAATATCCATCAAGAGCCTCACAGGCGACGAGGCAGAGGCCCAAGCGAACGTCGCAGCCAAGATGAAAAGTCTCGGTATGAAGGTGGACAAGTGGATTCTCGACCTTGAGAAGCTGAGAGAACACCCTGACTTTAGCATGGAGGTCAATCGAACCGAGGGCATCGGCGTGGTAGGTATAATGGGTGAATACACCGGAGGAAAGAGCCTCATCTTGAATGGGCACATAGACGTCGTACATGCTGGTGACGAGGCAAACTGGGAGCATCCTCCATGGGAAGGCACCATCGACTCTGGAAAGGTCTATGGTAGAGGCTCAACGGACATGAAGGGAGGCTTAGCCTGTGCGCTTTACGCGGCGAAGGCCATCAAGGATGCAGGTGTGAAGCTCAAGGGTAAGCTAATCATCGAGAGCGTCGTTGGGGAGGAGGACGGCGGAGTAGGAGCCCTCGCAGCTGTCCTCAGAGGATATCAGGCAGACGGCGCAGTCATCATGGAACCTACTGAACTCAAGATAGCGCCGGCACAAGCAGGAGCCCTCTGCTTCAAGATAAAGGTCCATGGCCACTCAGCTCACGCGTGTGTACGTGAGGAAGGTGTCAGCGCCTTGGAGAAATTCATACCCATATTCAACGCGTTACTGGAGCTTGAAAAGACAAGGAACGAACGTGTTGATGACCCACTGTACTCCAACTTCAAGCTCCCGATCCCATTGAACATGGGGAAAGTCGAGTCCGGTAACTGGCCATCGACTGTACCTGAGAGCCTCCTTCTGGAGGGAAGGTACGGTGTTGCTGTGGGCGAGGACATAGAGGCAGCTAAACAAGAGTTCTTGGATGCCCTTGAGGAAGTGATCGAGGCTGATCCATGGCTCAAGGAGCATAGACCAGATATGGAGTGGTGGGGAGGTCAGTTCAAGCCCGCCAATATACCTGTTGATGACCCCATCGTGAAGACCGTGGAATCCGCATTCAAGGATACAACAGGGAGTGCCCCGGTTTTCGAGGGAGTGACCTATGGCTCTGATATGCGGCATCTTGTCAATGTAGGTGATACGCCGACTGTGCTCTTCGGCCCAGGTGATGTGAGGTATTCTCATCGACCCAACGAGTTTGTGCCGGTGGATGAGTTAGTCACGACGGTGAAGACCCTCGCCTTGATTATTCTACGCTTCTGTGGGTACTAGCAACCCATCTCTTTCTTCTTTTGAGTAGTTGTTGGAACAGTGTTATTGATCATTAATCCCTATCATTAATAACGTGTTCAAGCACATCATCAATATTGGAAGGCGTACTAAATGGCTAGAAAGCTGGAACTGGATGACCTCACCAAGTTCAACATGATATCAAGCCCAAGGCTGTCACCTGACTCATCGAAACTCGCGTTCGTCGTAGCCAAACCACAGAGCGATGAGTACCAAACTACTATTTGGGTAATCGACAGCGGGAACGGGTACCCCATCAGGTTCTACAGCGGCGGTAACCCCGCTAATCCACGGTGGAGTCCTAACGGGCAGCAGATCCTGTTCACAAGCCGCAGAGACATGAAGAAAGATGAGAAGGGCACAGGTCTCTGGGTCACACAGGTGTGGGGTGGAGAACCGAGGCTGCTATGCAGGGTCGAGGGAGGCGTATCACAGCCCACATGGAACAGGTACGGAACAAAGGTCTATTTCGTGTCGAGCATCGGTGAGGAGGACCCGGAGGTCAGGGTCATCGACAAGATCCCCATCTGGTTCAACGCCGAAGGCTGGACTTACTTCAAGACCAAGCAACTGCACGTAGTCGACGTACTCAGCGGTATAGTCACACAGCTTACCTCAAGCGACGAGAGCATCCAGTGCTACGCGCCGGGGAACCAAGGAAGCAAGATAGCTTACGCCAAGCCAGGGAACCCACTCAAGCCCATGGAGTCAGATCTCTACGTCTACGACACCGGGTCAGGTAAGAGTGAACGCGTCCTCTGCGGCTACAGCATCCAAGCGCTTTGCTGGAGCCCCAACGATGATATGATAGCGTTACTTGGACATGACGGAAGCCACGGGTATCCAACTCATTGGGGAGTTCACGTGGTCTCGGCTCAGGGAAGTGAAGTCAAGAACCTCACAGAGAGCCTAGACAGGGGTTGTAGCCGGCGCCACTACTATGATCTCAGGAGCCCATACACAGGGATGGCTGTCCCAGTATGGGAGGGCAACGAGATCTATTTCCCTGTGTCTGATGGCGGTAACTTTGGTATACACCGCGTCCACGTCGAGCAGGAGCACATAGACGCCGTGGTCACAGGTGACTACAGCATCGAGGAGTTCAGCGTCAGTAAGGGCATAGTGGCGTACACCAGAGTCAACACAGCGAAGCCCGCCGAGGTATGGGTAACTGAAGACAAGGATATATGCGTCACAAAGTTCAATGACCACCTAATCGCCAATGTGGCGCTAAGCAAGGCATCCCGCTTTGAATTCACACAGAAGGACGACACAACCGTGGAGGGTTGGGTACTGAAACCAGTTGGATGGAAGAAAGGAAAATCTTACCCAGCCATCCTAGATATTCACGGAGGTCCCCGCAGCAAGTTCGGTGACAGCATGATGTTTGAGCACCAACTCTACGCGTCGAACGGGTATGGCGTCATCTACATCAACATCCGTGGAAGCGATGGATATGACCAAAAGTTCGGTGACATCCGCGGCGAGTACGCCGTCTGGGACTATGAGGACCTGAAAAAGGGCGTGGAAGTGGCGCTAAAAGAGTTCAAGTGGATAGACAAGAAACGTCTAGGCGTCACAGGCCTCAGCTACGGCGGGTACATGACCAACTGGGCTATCACTCACACGGATATGTTCAAGACAGCCATAAGCCAGAACAGCATCAGCAACTGGATCGCGTTCTTCGGGACCAGTGATATCGGGTTCCACTTCGCGACGGAACAGGTCGGTGGGAGCCCTTGGAGCAACCTTGACGCGTACATTGAGAAGAGCCCCATCACCTACGCTGGCGACGTGGCCACTCCTGTGCTATTCATTCATAGCTGGAACGACTACAGATGCTGGATCGATCAAAGCATCGAGTTCTTCACTGCCCTGAAGTACCTTGGCAAGGAGACACAGCTGGCCATGTTCATGGAGGGTCAGCACAGTTTCAGGTCCACCGCTAGGCCAAGCATAAGAAAGAAAAGGTTACAGTTGATGCTTGACTGGTGGGACAAGTACCTTAAAGAGTAGCCACTCTGCTTCCTCTCTTTTCTATCTCAGTTTATCCCTGTACCTCTGGATATCCGAGTGCAGGTACTGGACGTTATGGTGAGGAAGATAAAACAAGTTATCCTGACTATGTCAACACCTAAAAACACCAAGTCATCGAGTTAAGGCATGGTATCTAAGGGAACCTACTGCCTCTGCATCAATGTTGCAGATGAACAAATCATTAAAGTTGGCGCCCTAAGAGATATCGCGTTCCCTGAAGGCCGTTACATCTACGTGGGATCAGCCCCCAACAGCCTAATTCCTCGAATCGAGAGACATATGAAGACCAGCAAAGGCGAACATGACGTCACCCATTGGCACGTGGACTATCTTCTCAGAGAGCCATCAGTGAGCATCGAGGCCATCTACGCTACAAGCAACGGCGAACGAATGGAATGTACCCTAGCAGATAAGGTCTCAATGCACGGTGAGCCGGTTCCACGTTTCGGGTGCAGTGACTGTAAATGCAATAGCCATCTCTTCAAGGTAGAAGAGTTCAGGTTCCTAGAAAAAATGGGTTTGAGGAAGTACCCTTAGAGGCTTTCTTCTACTTCCTGGATGAGGGGTATCGCGAGCTCAGACACAGTGACGCCTGTGCTCCAAGCCATCATGGCGGCGGACTGTATCTCCTTCTTGGTGATACCTGCCTTGAATGCCTCGCCAATAAAGTGGCGTAACGCCACAGGGTCCCGTGTAGCGCTGTAGACGCCTAACCTTATGAGGATCACTGTCTTGGGGTCGAGGACGCCGTCTATGTTTACCTCGTTGGCCATGTTCATCCACGCCTTGGCTATGCCCGGTGTCTCATTCATGAAAATCTGCCATACGTTCTTTTCTGCCAATTTGAACACCTCCATGATTGTGATGTAGCCGAGTTAAAAGTGCATCTGGCGTTACATCAGCAAAGTTTGCATCTTTTTGTGCGTTTTACCGTCAACCCTAACTGATTATTTCCGTAAACAAAACAAAAAACGAAAGATTATTCTATTAAAACAGAATTGTCCTATGTAGGAACGCTACCCAGCACAGTGTTTTTAGTGGGGATTCGCTGGATGGGTGAAACTTCGAGGACAACCAGCTATGGGAAACAAATTCATCAGGGACATCGACATCGTCATCAAGAAATTCGAAGACGAGCTAACCCCCAAAGAATACGACAAGATCATGGTTCTCAGAGAAGACCTCTTGGCCAAGTACCATAAAAACCAGGTAAAGATCAATCACAGCGTCATGGAGCTTATCTGCGCCAAGTACCTTGTGCAGAACGGTTTCGATGTTAACATCGAGTACGACGTCAACGGTTTAAGCACAGATATCTACGCGCAGAAGGGACTCGGCAGCCTTATCGTGGAGGTGGAGACAGGCTTCGTGCCACCGGACCACGCGTTGGACCCACTGAGTTATCTCCGCGCCAGAGTCTCCAGCAAGATTACCAGGTACAGCGCTTTCGCTAACAAGTTCATCTTGGCCGGCACGCCATTCTATATTATGCAGATACCCGCCAGTCTGGTGAAGCCCCCGCGTTACCGGACCGAAGAGGAGGTCCTCTACATCAAGTCCATGTGTGATCAGTATTATCGTAACCCCCCAGTCACCTTGGAGGAGATCAGGAACGCGCGCCTCCATAGCATCTACATTGTGAACGTTGACAAGGCCGCTGTCAGAGAGTGGGAGGTCAACGAGTACATGGGAAAGGCAGCTCTCTGGTCCGTGTAGTAGTAAGGTTTAAGAAACGGCGTCCGGGCAATACGGGGAGGGCACTCGATGGAAATTTCCGGTTTACTGATGCTGGGCTTCACGTTGACGCTGTTAGGCGTATTGATGGTTTATCAGAGCCTGCGTGCTCGACCCGGTGAAGTTGAGGAGAAGGATGAAGGCGTCATCTTCTTCGGAACGATCCCAATAATCGTTGGGGGCAGCCGTAAATGGATAGTTGCAGCCCTCGGAGCAACAGCAATAATGATGCTCTTCATACTGACAAAGGAAATCAGACCAGACATACTCGGATGTTAAACAGGCGACATGGCAAGAAAGTGCAATCAATGCGGAAGAGACGGCGCAGACATTCTCTGCAGCAGGTGCGGGAGCTTCATCTGTGATCAATGCTACGACGTAGACGCTGACGCGTGCGTTAAATGCACGGGGAAAAGCACTCTGCAAAGGATAAACCCACTCAAAAACCCAGTCTACCTGATAGCGGGATTCATGGTAATGATGATGGGCATCTTGGTGACTTCATGGACTCTCATACCCACAACAGACGCCACGATCATATTCTTCCCATTCATCTTCCAGAACATAAATAACACCGCAGCTTTCCTGATGAGCCTTATGTTCTTTGCCATGTTCAGCCTCAGCAGCCTTCTACCTGTCCTCGTGATGATGAGAAAAAACGGTGACAGCGACTGGGCGCCAGGGATCTATACTTTACATGACGCCACGGTGTCTGGTACAAGCGTGACTGAGACCTTGGAATACATAGTTACAACTGAAGTGCCTGGCGGTCTGAAGGACAGTATCTACATCATGGATGAGTATGACGTGATAGTGCTTCTCAGCTCAAAGGACAAGGACTTCAGGAAAACCTATTCTCTACCAGAGAACTTTCACGTAGACTCAGTGGAGAGTGACTATGAGGACAGCTTCCTAGTAGTCAAGGTGCGGCTTCAGAAGGATTACTAGCAACAATTATAACCCATTACTCTAACAGGTTCTCCGATTATTCATGCCCCAGATATACGATCTAGGCCAATACAGCGATGTACTGAAGGATGTTCATCTCATCGTGGGTGAGGGACTTTGTAGCAACATCTATGTGGTGGGAAAGGAGAAAGCCACCGTTATTGACACAGGTGTCGGCAATCGTACAAACCCAGTCTGGCCCCAATTAGAGGAGCTAGGAATAAAACCGGAGAACGTGAGCAAAGTAATTCTCACCCACGCACATCATGACCACGCGATGGGTGCATTCATTATTCTGGAGAGGGCGAGCCCCAAGATCTACGTCCACGAGAAGGACACTCAGTACATTGCCTATAGGTTCGGGGAGTTGTTGGTCAAGGTCAACGAGGGGGATATCATCGAGACTGAGCTCTGGCCACTGGAGGTATACTGGACTCCCGGGCACACATCAGGCAGCATGTGTCTATACAACAAGGAAAAGAAGATTCTGTTTAGCGGTGACACAGTTTTCCCCGACGGAAACTATGGAAGGTATGACGGGGAGAGCGGGAGCCTTGAAGCTATCATCGGCTCACTTGAAAAGATGAACAAGCTTGACGTAGAAGTGATGCTCGCCGGACACGGATCACCAGTATTCAGTGACGCCAACAAGCACATCGAGCAGTCCTTTAACCAAGCGTCTCGCCCAAGATATTAAAGAAAAAGTGGTTTACTCGTTTAGCAGTTTATCGATCTTTTCTACTTTGTTCTTTGCGGGAGGGTATCATTCAGGTGGGCGGCGAGAAAGAAACGGTCAAGGTCGGTGACGCCGTGTTTCTGTCTGTAAAGATGCCTCATGGTTTTGTGAATACGACCCATAAGCCGACGATTTTATTGATGATAGGAGCAAAAGTGTGAGTAAAATAACCCACGTTTCAATCGAAAGAATGGGAACTATGCTTTGATCATTACAAGCAGCATCTTGAAGGGTGTTAACGCCTTCAATGCGTGAGGGTCGTCAGCTGGCATGATTATTGTCTCGCCCTTACTTACTTTGTAGTCTTGTCCTGAGATGGTTATGTTCGCTTCTCCATCGTAGACGTATACGAGGGCGTCGTATGGGGCTGTGTGCTCGCTTAGCCCCTCGTCCTTATCGAAGGCAAAGAGTGTTACTGTGCCTATATTCTTGTCGATTAGTGTCCTGCTTACAACTGATCCCTGCTGGTACTTGACAAGGGTTTCAAGGTTTTCTACTTTCACCATTATGCATCAAGTTAGGTTATGAAGCATTGTTTATAGGGGTTTTATGGACCATGTTTGGCGAAGCAAGTTTTGATGGATAATCATCTAGTGTTGATCCTTAATCTTGCCTATTTTATCCTGTTAAGTTATTATTTTTCGTAACAATACATAGATTTAAAAACTTGTCATGGGGCTAAGTGAACGTACGAAGAATAGGGTTTCTTAATATTCTAAGTATAGCCGTAAAGAAGGAGTGAAAGTTATGGGTTATAGAGAGAGGCGCAGTTACGACCGCGGCCCCAGAGAGATGCACAAGACAATCTGTTCTGACTGTGGCGAGGAATGCGAGGTCCCATTCAAACCAACCGAGGGACGTCCAGTATACTGCAAAGAATGCTTCGCAAAGCACAGGCCACCAAGGTACTAAGCCTTAACCAAGCAACGGGATCACTCTCTGAGAGGAGGCGTGGCCCAATTACTTTATTTTTTAGACAACGAAAAAGATTATCATAATGTGAAAAATTATATGAACTTTTCTTTACAATTGGTAACACATATAGCTTAGTAAAAACAATTTCAGAGAATCACAATGCCTCTAGATGAAAGGGATCTCACGATCATCAAGCTTCTCAAGACTGATGTTAGGATGTCCTATGCTAGTATGGCGGACACTCTTGGGTTGTCACGTGCCACCGTGAGAAACCGTATACAGAGAATGGTCAGTGAAGACCTCGTCATTATGAGTGCCCGTGTGAATATCAAGAAACAAGGCGGCAAAATGGCGATGCTTGGACTGGAAGTCAAGAGTGAGGAGAACTGGGACGAGTGCCTTGCTATGCTTGAGTCTCTTCCATGGGTGCTGATGGGTTTCAGGGCTATGGGTAAATCTAATCTCCGTGTTCTTGTCTATGGCGAGAGCGACGAGATTCTAGAACATAACATCGATGCCTTCAGGTATTACCACTGTGTCAACTTCATTGAGGCAGAGATACTGGGTAAACCCATCGTAAGCAACATCTAATACTACAATCTTCTTTACCTTGAATATATCCACATTAAAATATCTTTAACCAGCACTTCATTCAGGAGAATTTCAGGTTTAGTGATTAAATTGAGTATTCAAGACTTTACTTTGACTCTGCCCAACTGGGCAATAGACGAACTCAAACGGATGCCAGAGTATTTTCCGTCAATCAAGGACCGCATGGAAGCGGTGATCCGGTTCTCTCAGCTGAACATCGATAATGGTACAGGCGGCCCGTTCGCGGCTGGGGTATTTGAGCGAGACACAGGTAAATTGGTGGTTATTGGAGTGAATCGTGTGTTGCCAACCTGTTGTTCTTCCGCTCACGCTGAGATAATGGCGTTATCATTAGCACAGAAGAAGCTGGGCACATATGATCTCGGTGGACCTGAACTGCCGGCGTATCAGTTGGTTGTAAACTGGTTGCCATGCGTGATGTGTTACGGCGCGGTCATCTGGAGCGGCATCCGGTCACTGGCTGTTGCCGGCAGTGGTCCCGAGCTGGAGGATATAACCGGTTTTGATGAGGGGCCCCATCACCCCGAATGGGCTGCTGAGCTGAGAAAACGCGGCATAGAGGTCATTGATGACGTTCTACGTGAGAAGGCTTGCAGAGTATTCCATAACTTTGCTGAACAGAATAGCCTAGTGTATAACAGCCGACAGGGAAAACCTGAATAATATATTTTTTTACCTGCTTCTCTAGCTGAAAACTGTTTTTAACTGATTCTCCGAGTAATACTTGATTCTATGAAGATAATTAAGAGAGAGGACGCATCACGTCTTGAGACAGTGAAAGGAAGAAAGGGAGAGATACTGATGTCAGGGGAGAAATGCATGATGATGATCAATACTATAGAGCCCGGCCTCCCCACTCCGCCACACAGTCACCCCCATGAACAGATCGGGTATCTGATCGAAGGAAAAGGCATCTTGTTTATCGATGGCGAGACTAGGGAGATGGAGGCACAGGCCACGTTCCTTGTTCCCCCTAACGCTGCCCACAATTTTGATGCTACGGGAGACAAGCCAGCTGTTCTCATCGAGGCGTTTGCGCCTCCACGTGAGGACTATCTAGAAAGAGTGTCAAAGAAGTGATGCTCTAATTATTTTGTAATTGATTTTTCTTTTCTCCTCGTTTATGTAAAATAGTACATTGTGCATAGCTGGTTGTTGATTGTCATGGATATTCGGTACCCAATTGGGCGCGGAGAGCTAGAAGGCGAGATGACCCCCCAGCGAAGAAAAAGCTGGATAAAGGACATCGAAGACGCCCCGAAGCTTCTAAGAGCCGCAGTGGAAAATCTATCTGAGGCGCAACTGGATACGCCGTACCGAGACGGTGGATGGACGGTACGCCAGATAGTACACCACCTCTGCGACAGCAACATCAACAGCTATATACGGTTCAAGCTGGCTGCCACAGAGGATGAGCCCACCGTCAAGGTCTGGGAGCAATCCGAATGGGCGGAGCTAATCGATGCACGCACTGCCCCGGTTGAATTATCCTTGGCGTTGTTGGACTCGTTACATGTCCGCTGGGTGATGTTCCTAAGATCGCTATCTGATGTAGATATGAAACGCACCTTCATTCACCCCGAGTCTGGCGTCGTCACTATCGAGGAGAATATCGGGGGGTACTCGTGGCACTGTCGGCATCACACCGCTCAGATAACTGGTCTGCGGGTACGGATGTGCTGGAGCTAGTTTCTTTCTATTGTCCTTATGTTGTTGTAAAAGTTTCTCCACGCGACATCGCAGAATCTCTCTGGCATTAGGAGTTTCTCGCCTACAAGAATCTCTTGGCCGTCATGGAAGACACTGCATTGCCTCATGCTATTTTTCAGAAGAAGATTCAGGTATCTAGATTGTGAAATAATGGTTTACTATGTTCTGTAGACTAGGTCTCCTTTTCGGACTCTGTCCTTCACTTGTAGTCCGATGGAATCTCCTTTGTGGGCTTCTTTGACTTCTTCATGCTCTATCTGCATTGATTTTACCAGTTGAGTGAACTCGGTTGTGGCTCCTTTCACAGTTATCTTGTCGCCGACCTTCAACGTGTCAGTAATCTCAACGACAGCGACCTCGATGTTAGTATAGTAGTGACTTACATCTCCAATTTTTACTAACTCTTCTGCCATGGGTAAAAATTACCGGCTGAGTTTAAATGGTTTCTGGGGTTCGACCTCTAGAAATCTGTGTTATTTCGGTGCATACTGGTGATGTAGTCTTATAACATCCGGGAACTGTTTTTTCAGTATGTATGATGTTCTGGTCAAGGGAGGAAGGATCATAGATGGTTCAGGAAGCCCCGGATACCTTGGAGATGTCGCGATAAAAGACGGAACAATATCGCAAATAGGAGACATCGACGAGGATGCAGCCATGGTACTAGATGCCACAAGCCTCGTCGTTGCACCCGGCTTCATCGACACTCACAGCCACTCAGACCTGTTCCTGATACATGAGCCCGAGGCCAGAGCCAAGGTAATGCAGGGAATAACCACCGAGATCGTAGGGCAGGACGGGCTAGGGGAAGCACCCATCAGAGACGACGTGAAAGATGAGTGGAGGAAATATCTCTCAGGCCTCAACGGAGACCCACCCATCGAATGGACATGGAACAGCTTCAATGAGTACCTCAATAGAGTCCAAGACGCTGAGCCCGCGGTCAATGTCGCGAGCCTAGTGGGGCACGGTAACCTCCGGCTTCTAGCGATGGGAATGAATAACAGGGATCCGGAACCGGAGGAGCTATCGGCTATGAAGGTTCTTTTAGCGGAGAGTCTCGAACAGGGAGCCAGAGGGCTCAGCACCGGCCTCATCTACGCTCCATGTGTCTACTCTAAGGCTCCTGAGTTATCGGAGCTATGCAAAGTCACCGCTGAACATGATGGAGTATTCGTCGTTCATATGCGGAACGAGGGAGACCAGCTCCTTGAGAGCATGGAGGAGGTCCTGGGGATCGGTAGGGAGTCGGGAGTACATGTTCATATCAGTCATTTCAAGGCTGGTGGCGAAGCCAACTGGGGGAAATCAAAGAAATCATTGAAGCGGCTAGAGGAAGCATCCGAGCAGGGCATCAAGGTCTCTTATGACCAGTACCCATACACGGCTGGGAGTACTTTCCTCAGCAGCCTTCTCCCAGCTTGGGTTCATGAAGGCGGCGTTGAGAAGCTTCTGGAGAGGCTTAGTGATGCATCAACTCGTTTGAAGGTAGTATCCGAGTATAGTGAAAGACTGCAAACAGGTCGAGCTACGGGATGGGAAAAAGTCCTAGTCACGTATGTGGAGTCAGAGATGAATAAGGAACTCGAAGGGTTGTCGCTGGCTGCGATAGCCAAGAAAAGAGGACAATCAGAGATAGACTCACTCATCGACATCGTCTTGGAGGAGGCGAACCAGGCATCTATGGCCTCCTTCACTATGAGTGAGGAAGATATCGAGCGAATAATGGCTCATCCCCTCGGGATGACGTGCACGGATGGTTTGCTGCTTGGGACGCCTCATCCCCGCGCATACGGGGCCTTCCCGAGGGTTCTTGGACGATACGTGAGGAAAGGAGTCGTTGGGTTAGAGGAAGCTGTGAGACGCATGACTGGTTATCCGGCTCAGGTATTCCGGTTGGAGAAAAGAGGGTTGCTTAAGACTGGGTACCACGCGGACGTGACCATATTCGACCCTGACACCATCAACGACACGGCCACATACATAGACCCGAGGAGACACCCCGAGGGAATCCACCATGTATTAGTGAACGGCAGAATCACGGTCAAGGACGGACTGTTCACGGGTGCAAGAGCTGGGCATGTTCTAAGGTCTTGAATCCCGGCTAGGCGAAGGGAAGTAATTCATTCCCCACACATGAACAAGCTTTGCGACGCCGTGCCTGTATTTTCTTCACCGATATATTCTATAGAAAATAAATGGAGTATTATCTATCTGACGGTGTCCTGATTGGATGAGTGCACGCGATGTGGCCGCTGCTGCAGACACCTGCGAACCGGCGATGAGACAACGGGTCTGACATTGTTTCCAGAGGAAACACATCTATTTCCCGAGGAGACAGTGAAGCCACATCTGGGAAAAGGCGACTCATCGCCCACCACTTTGTTCACTTATCAGTACACCGAGAACATCTGCGTGCACCTCGCGGATAACCAGTGTATGATATATGATTCTCGGCCCCTGATGTGCCGAAGCTTCCCCGTCAAGATTGGGGAGTATGGTTTACGGTTCTCCCCTGGCTGTGAAGCAGTTCTTAACTCCATTAAAGGATCCAAGAAATTTAATCGTGAGCAGGAAGAGGTGAAGGCAGCCTTTGAGATGGTGAGGAGGCTTTACGAGTTCCATACCAGTTTTCAGGGTGAAGATACGCGATGGAGATATAACCTCGTATCAAGTGAATGGGAAACCTACTGAGCATATCCGGTGGGACGTTATGAATTGAAACATATTCTATTTACGGTCCTCGTATCTCTACATGAGTTTCCTTTATTTCTGGCAACTCCTCTTGGGTTGGTATGGGCAAACAGGGTCTTTCCGCTAAACTTGAGGCCTATCTGGATTCTCAGTACCCAAAGAAAACAGATCACTCAATCGTTGATCTCTCGGAGATAAACATGGGGTGGGAGACAGAGCTTTTCGTGTTGCGTATCCAGTCTAAGGAAAAAGGAGATAAACTGGAAGAGGACAGGGTGCTACGGGTCTTTTCAGGTGGTAGTGCCGGAGGAAAAGCCTCCAAGGAATTCTATTTGATGAAAAAACTGCTTAAGGTTGGTTACCCTGTGCCTGAGGTACATCAACTTGAATCAACGGGTGACGTTATTGGGAAGCCCTTCATTATCATGAACAGGATCATTGGAACCACCCTTGACGCGAAATATCAAAACGAGTCACCGGAGATTCTTAAAGAAGGGTTAACAAGACTCGTAGGTTTGTTTGCGCAGCTTCATCAGCTTGATGTATCCGAGTTTAAAGAAATTCTCCATCTTTCGCACACTGACTCGATTCAAAGATATCTAGACTATTTCAAGTCTACCCGAGACAATTTTACACCCTGGATTTCTCCTGTTCTCGACTGGCTTGAAGAAAACAAGCCAGATGAGATGCCTGCGCCGCTGTCGGTGCTTCACATGGATTACCATGGCATGAACGTCATGTTAAATGAAAACGATGAGCCTTTCGTCATTGACTGGGGTGCATCAACGCTAGGTGATTTCAGGTTGGACCTATCTTGGACAATCCTTCTCTACACGACTTTCGGAGGGTCTATGTTCCGTGTACCGATTATTGACATTTACAGGGAGCTTTCAGGCAAAGAGTTAGAGCATTTTGAGTTCTATGAGGTCATCGCGGCGACCCGGAGGATCAGTGATCTAGTCCATACTGCATATGGGGACGTTGGTTCAACTGGCTTGAAACCCGAGATATTAGATTTGATGAAGGAATCAAAGACTCATTTTGGGAAGGTTCATGACTTCCTTGAGGCTCGAACCGGGATCAGGTTCGCCGAGTTTGATAAGCTTCTTAACACGTTTTAAGGCATGCTTGGTCAGGTTTCGGCTATATAATAGCGGAGGCGGACCTGAAAAGGTAAAATCTTTTACCAATACAAATTCTTTGACTTATCATTTGGAATGAAAATATTCCGGTTTTGACTTTTTTTGTAATTGGAATGGCTGGGGGTGAGAAGGTATGGAGTACCTGTTTCCCCAGCCAAGGCAGAAATAGGAGTCTCAGCACACCCCTGAACCCTACGTGGCATGAGGTTATTAGATGGTTTGTGATTCATCGGTGTCAACATTCCCGTGGTTTATTTAGATCGGTTTCGATATATCATGTAATGGTGCTGTGCATCGATTGCGAGAACCTGTTCATCCGAAAAGATGAGACTACCACGTATTTCTGCTTAACTCAACGTGAATACATTGATGAAGTAGACATAGACATTGACTGCCCAGACTATCAGCCAGCTGAACGCCCCAACTCATAATATGACTAAATAATCCGTCACAAGCAACGCCATTTTTCTAAAGAATGATAGCAGGTTTATTCACATAGGTACCTTCTTCTCGATCTCTTTAGCCCAACTAGCGGCGTGCTCAATTTCTCCTTCTTTAAGTGGACCTTCGGTGCCCATGACGAAGAAGGCTTCCGGAGGTACTATGAGTTTTCCTCCTTTTCTTTTCAGGATGTTTGCGATTCTTCCTGCAGCATAGCCGAAGATTCTAACCCACTTCATGGGGATTCTGGTGTCGAACGCGGCGACGGTGGCCCCATTCAAGGCAGGGGCTTTGCTGAGGAACTCCCGCATCGCCGGCGTCGGTCTGCCTCCATGGGTCGGAGAACCGATGATTAGTAAGTTGTATGTTGTTATCTCAGAGGGGTTCACTTTCTCTACGTGGAGTACTTGGGCTTCGCCGGTGATGGCTTCACCGATGGCTCTTGCGATCTTCTCAGTGTTCCCATGTACTGAGTCGTAGACAATCAAAGACTTCATCGAATATTTATTTTATTCTAACTATTTATCTATTGACTAAACCCCGTGCGAATAAATCCCTGTTCCTATCATTGATTCGCTAATATTTTCCAGAATTCATCGAATTTTATCTTAAAATTCGTGACCTCAAATAATCTGATGTATCTTGTCAAACATAAGCTTAAAGTCATCATGAATCAATAGGGACTGAGAGATTTTGAAAATCAGTACTGACCATATTCTCATCGTAGTCAAAGATCTGGACGAAACCATGCGCTTCTACGGACATCTCGGCTTCAAGCATGTTGAGACCGTCAATCGGCCACACGACGTAGTCGGAGTTATGAAAAAAGACAATTTAATGCTTGAGTTAATGCAACTCCCAGCGGGAGATGAAACGTATAGGGAACCGAGGAAAAACTCTGACATAGGATTCAGGCACATCGGATTCAGAGTTGAGGACATGCAGGAGGTATACGATAACCTGAAGGACAAGATACAGTACGATGGCCCACCTGTACATAGCGCGGGGCGAGGAGACAGGAAGCTCCTGTTCTTCAAAGACCCAAACGGTGTTGAACTGCACTTCATTCAGGAATAGCTTTCATCTAGGGCGCTACGCGGTGAAGCACTCGATGAAGAGAGAAGGCGAGTCCATCGGCCTAGATGTCGAGGGGATTCTTCTTAGCGTCAAACTGGATCTTGCCGTAGGGGTAGACCGCCACCGATGCTTCCTCGCCGTGAATCTCCATCAACTTTTTCAATACTTCATCCCAGTCGGTGAGCCACTCGATCTTGTCGTCGTAGGCTAGCATCTGCCTCTTGGACAGCCTGTCCGTGTAGACTATGATTCGGTCTGCTTGCTTGACTGGCCAACGCTTGGTCGGATAGCCGCAGATCCGTTGCCATGGAGCACCCATCTGCTCGGCCCTGTAATGGAGGAGTGCTTTGCCCTCTGTGAAGCGGTGGACAGCGACGGCGGTGCCTCCTTCCCGGAGGGATTCCTGGGCTCCCCACCAGTCAATGTCTTGATCAGCCTGAGGGAAGGCATTCACGATGACTACGTCAGACTCTGGAGCCGACGGTGAGTCATGTGCTTTGTAGCATGACTTGACGGCCTTCTTCCATGCGTCGTCTACGTGGCCCGCGGCTAGGTCGATGAGCTCCCTACGATGATTATAGACGCAGTTGACGGAGACGTTGAGGTCGGCCATTTTGGCGGTCTCCTGCATGTCCTGTCTCTCTGGGTTGTCTTTTATCCACCAGATGCGCCGGTCGTCTGGTCTACGTCCCTTGATGATGCTGTGATTGTAGAGTATGGTGTCTATGGAGGAGACCCCGGGTAGCACGGCTTTGCCTCCGCCTCCTGCCCCGGCCCAGATATGTTTCTTGACCCCGCTGATGCATATGCGGAGATCCGCTGAGACGAACTCTTGGTTCACATGTACCGGTGTGCCTCTGCTGGTTCTGCCCAGGTTCTTAAAGTTCTGGAAGGGGTTGTGGTTGACGCAGTCATACTTGGCGACCACGGAGTCCCCTAGTTTACGTGCGAAGGCGTTCAGGTTCATGGGGTTGTGGCAGCCGAAGCTGCCTAGGATGAATATCTGGCTGTCCGATATGCCTGCGTTATGGAGCTGCTCTACGATGAAGGGGAAGACTCTGCCAGCGGGCGTGGGGCGTGACAGGTCGTCACATGTGATGACTATTCTGCCTTTTTTTCCCTTTGCCTGTTTCTCAATGTTTGAGACTCCCACTGCGTTGTCTAGGGCGGTCCTGATCATGTTGTCGTTTGATTGTGGCGTGTCCTTGCACTCCATTTCCACCGTGTGGATTTTCCATTTTTCTGGGAGAGTGAGGTTGATTATCTCGTCTCCATAGTGCTCGTTGACAATTAGGCTGATTTGCTGCATCTTCAAGAATCGGTTTTACTACGTCTAAGAAGTATTTGAGAATAAAGGTGGAAAGCTGTAAGACCGATTTTTTGAGCTAAAAAAGTGTGGTTTAACTCTTTATCGCGTATTGTAGCGCCTTCTCAGCGTGCACTGTCGCGGTGTCAAACACCTTCACCTCAGTGTCTTCTTGTCGGATCAGCAAAGGTATCTCGGTGCATCCTAATACGATTCCTTCGGCACCCTGCGCTACAAGTTTGTCGATGATATCTAGGTAGCCTTTCCTTGATTCCTCGACCAGTTTACCTATGCTTAACTCCTCGAATATCACTTTCACGATATAGTTCTGGTCTTCCATGGGCGGCGTTATGGTTTCTATACCGTGTTTCGCTAAGCCTTCCCTGTAGAAGGGTTTCTGCATCGAGAACTGGGTACCTATTAACCCGATTTTCTTGAATCTCTCGGTTTTTATGGCTTCCGCTGTGGCGTCCACGATACTGATGAGGGGCATATCAATCTGGGTTTGTAGTTTTTCGAATAGAATATGCATGGTGTTTGTGGCTATCACCGCGAAGTCGGCTCCTGCCTTCTTTAACGCCTTCAATCCATGTAGAAGCTCGGCTTCTATGCTGTCCCAGTCTTCCTTGTTCATCCAGTCTTCGAATCGTTGAAAACTGACGCCGTAGATAATTGATTCAGGGTAACCATGGTTCCCGTAGAGTTCATGGTACCTGTGGACGATATGCATATAGTATGTGATCGTTGATTCAGGTGTTAGTCCTCCTAGAATCCCTATCTTTTTGTACATACTCTATTACTTGTACCTGAAGTATATCTGTTTTAAACAAGTATCATGGTAAACTGTCTTCTTTGATATCATAGAATTCCATATGAATTGAATATGCGTTGAGAAATCCTTGGGCTTTTACTCGATACTTTCATCTATGGACCAGTTTCTTTGGTCCTTCAACCATGGAATCTAAATACTCCGAGGGTTCGAATCCCTCCTCTTGAATTATATTATTTTTGCTTCAAGTAACCTGTAATATTGAGAAAAAAAATTTCTTGTTTCCGGTTACTGTGAATCTTGGATAATAAAGCTACATGTTCGCAGGTAGCGAATAAACGGTTTCCTATCTTAACGAGTAAAAATTTCTCCTTGGGGTAGGGTTCGAATCCCATCCTAAGCATTTCTGGATGGACCCTCTAATCCATAATTTTATCAAGGAAACCTTATTTAAAATCAGAATCGAATATTTTATCATAACTTCACGGTTATCAGCATCTGAGTGGTTTCAAGAAAAAAAGGGGTCTTGAGTTTTTACGCGTTTCTCATTCAGTTAATAGCTCAATGAGCTTTCGTGAAGCAGCAACACAATAGTTCCGACATTGTTCTATTTTCTCTTCAGAGGACCCGTACGCCATCATGCCTTCCATGGTGCTGAAGTCTGAGCCTCCTGAAAGGTCAAAGCAGTTCGCTGAGCCAAACTGCTTCTTGAACCAGTCTCCATAAGCCATCCCCTTCCAGCCGGTGGCCAACACCTCTTCCCCGGCGGTATAGTCTTCTGTACCGTATTTTAGTGAGAGGGCGACTCCTCCAGCCAGATATACGCCACAGTTGCCCATATAAGCCAGGGCATTAGTGGCTTTCATCAAGTTGGGGGTCGCATAGTCTATGTTATCAACGTCTTTTAATGCGTCTTGAATGGCCCATAGGACTGTGTGAAGGCAAGTTAAGCTGGTTGTTCCGAACGTTGCAGCTCTCTTTTCTGCAGTTTCCTTTAGTTCTGTAATATTCACGTTTTTCGTCTCTCCTTCTTATTATGGTATTTGTATAGCTCCCCACCTCGGAGCTTGGTCCATCAGTTAACCGTCATTTACTGTTAACAGAAGACCTGATTCTACTTGGCTGTAATTGATATTTAATGGTTTACTGTCGGTAAACGATACCTCAATCCATAATTTTATCCTCACTTCACCATAAGGATAACTATGGTTACCCAGACCAAATCCTCAAAAACAGATCATAAACCCAAACACAAGTTCTATTTTCCTGAAAAAGCAAAGATCGTTACTGATGACTCTGAAGTGACAACTAAAGTCATAGTTGGAGACAATGAGTCTGAAGGTCGTTACTCAATAATAAGCGGTCTCTGGAAGGTTGGTTTCAGTGTTCCACTTCATTACCATAAAAAGCATTTTGAAACGTTTTATCTTTTAAACGGTGAGGCTGAATGGACTGTCAACGGGGAGACGCATCAGATGAAGGCAGGTGATGCTGTATATATTCCAGCCAATGCGCCCCACAGGGCAAAAACATTGGGAGACAAGCCCGCACATTTCATACTAATTTACTCGGCAGGTGATTACGTGGAGCATCTGGAACGACAACTAGCCTATACTGAAGAGGAGAGGAAGGACCCCAAAATCAAAGAACTATTGTGGAAGCTAAATGATTTCCACATTCTTTCCTAATTTGTCGGATGGCTTTGGTAGATATTATCTCTACGATTTTCTAATGGAGAATAACAAGGAACGCCTCAAACTATTTTTTGCTATATAAATTCATCACAATCTTTATGGACCTTTTCTGGTCCAATGACATCAAGTAATATATCTGAACCTAGCATATCCAAGAACCTCTTGGATTCGAACCCCTCCTCTCACACCTACTTTTAATCGAATATTTAATCCACAATTCATCGTTTGGAATGCCTGATCGCTATTCAAGAAAATGGACCTAATTCTGAATACCTTTGACTTCATG
>JAOZHP010000079.1 GCA_026014815.1 Candidatus Bathyarchaeota archaeon | reverse complement strand
GAGGGGACCCTCCCACGGCTCCTCAAAGTGCTTCATTGCTTCCTCCTTGATGACCTTCTCCCATGCAACGACTTTCTTCGGGGTGAAGCTCCATGTGCGTCCTCCTTTCCTGACGGTTCTGGCTCTGGCCTTAGGAACTGGTTGCCCTAGTATCTCGAAACTCACCTTCTGCATATCCCCAGTATTCACGTTAAAGCTACAAGAGGGTTGCCTTCACAGAAGCAGCAGTACTAGGAGGACACTCAGAAGCCCTGTCAGGTAGATGCCGTCGAAGGTGCCCGCGCCGCCGATGCTAGCAACCGGTGCCCCCACCTCGGGAAGCTTGTTCAGGTTAAGCAGGTCTGCCCCTATCAACGCGCCGAGAGTTCCACCGACATAAGCTATCTGAGTCGGGCAGCTAATGGGGCTAATCACGTCCAACACCAGTGTAGCAAAGGCTGTCGTTGCTGGTGGCCCGAACATTGGTGTTGCTATCCCAAGCCCTTTGATGATACGGGCGTTCCTGTGAGTCCATATAGTCACCGTTAAAAGCACTACGAGGAGTTTCACGTAGCTGTCAAAGATGTTCGGCGAGCAAGCGGGAATTGAGAACAGGATAAGATACGCTGAAATAAGAATAGGTACTACTGCGCCTCCGAGATTGATGGTGACGTAGGTCTTTCTGATGCCCATCTCCACGCTTGGTATTCTCCATGTAACGAAGAAAAAACGTACCTCACGATAGGTCTGAATGGGCACCTTGGCCTCCACTGTGGTCAATGGTATATTCACTGAGCTACCGATTAAACTCAGGAAGAGAACGGCACCGAACGCCTCAGGCGGTAAACCAACTCCCTCCACCAAGATGTCCCTGAATAACCCAGTGAAAACTGGGACAACGACGATTAACAGTACAAGCAGGACCCCGTAATAGAGGAACGAGAAAGGCCTGAAAAGGAAACGGCGGGGGCCATTAACCATATGCTTCACTCTATGACGCATTTAAGACGGGATGTGAAATAAGGTTTCAGTATTCCGCGTTGTGACTCTTGCCACTTCCTCTACTTGGATTCCTTTCAACTCAGCTAAAGCCTCTATTGTGATGTGTACGTCGCTTGGCTCTGAGCGCCTCTCATGATTACGGAGGAACACCGGGGAGTCAGTTTCCACCAGTATTCGCTCTATCGGCGTCTCCGCCACGGCTGCCCTGTGACCCTTACTGTATACCAACGCTGGCGTCGCCGAGACACTGTATCCAGCGTCAATGATCTCCTGCAGCGTCGTTAATGGACCATCATACCAGTGAAACACCGCATCTGGAGGACCATACTTCCTCAGCAACTTCAACGAGTCCTTATACGCAGAGCGGCTGTGCACAGAGACAGGTAACTCGTGTTCACGAGCTATATCGAGCAGCTTCACATAGAGTTCCCTCATCTTACCGCGCACATCCTTTGGCTTCGCGAACCCGTACGCATAGTCAAGCCCTATCTCACTGATTGAGACAACCTTACCTGCGTTTTCATCGATATAGTCGCAGGCTTTATCGTGGTCCTCTTTCAGAACCTCGGCTGGGTGAACACCTATCCCCGGAAACACGTAATCCGGATGGGTCTCTGCTAGCATCAAAGTAGCCTTCGATGACTCCAAATCGCCACCGACAGCATGTATAGCGTCTACTCCAGCTTCTTTCGCCCTCCGAATGATCTCTTCGGGGTTCTCGTAGCTGCTAAGATGAACATGGCTATCGATGACTCGTCTCATAGATATCACATGAAGCTGAGGAGTTGAAGAATTAACCGATCTTCTCTATGTTGATAATTTCATACGCCAGATTCCTTGACCTAGACTTGTATGTTATCCTGTAAGTGGCATCGACTTCAAACTCGTATAAACCTATCAACCTGAGTTTTCCCTCACCATAACTCAGAATAGTTGTCTTACCATTGTTTTGGAAGCTCTCGAAGACCTTTACCTCCCAGACCGTGATTGGTGGATTGATGTAGCTATACGCCGCGACAGCGAAAACAACGGTTACAAGAGCCAGCGCTACTAGGAGTACAGTTTTCTCTCTTTGGTCCATCTCGCTGAGGTTCATACAACACAAATCCATTATCTCAGGTAAATAAAGTTCCCTATGCTTGTTTCATCTATATGTACGGAATCACGATAAATGAGATTATGCTGATCACTGCTTGAAACCCAATGAGGATCATAGTAACCTGTGGCTCAGTGTAGTCACCCATCTTCATCACGAGGTGAGTTAAACCACGTACCTTGTCTGTTCTTGGCTTTACTGTTCCGTCTGGTTGTAGTATGCCGTAGCTCTCTGCCTTGAACCGGGACGCTGCTTTCAGGAATGCCTCGATGATGTATGGAATGAAGCATAGAATCGCGAATTTTTCCATGTTTCCTATTATGGTGACTGAGGCATACACAGCGCCAATGGTGTAGTTGAGGTCCCCCGGGAACACCTTTGCTGGGTACCAGTTGTACCTGAGGAAAGCGATCAAGGCTGCTGCAAAGGTTATGGCTATCATCGCCGCGTTATAATGGCCTTGACTGTATGCGTAGACGCCTATGGAGAGATGTAGTACAGCGCCCATCCCTGCCTCAAGCCCGTTGAACCCTGCGAGGAAGTTAGTGGCGTTGCTACAACATAGAACCGCCAAGGGGACCAACATGAGGGGGTATAGTAGCCCTAGCTCTATTCGCCCGATGAACGGCAGTGTCATCTTGCTGACGCCTGCGTTGACCGCGATGAGGGGTACTGCTGCCGGTAGGGGGATGAAGTAGTAGAGCCATCTGGGTATTCCAATCTTCTTGTACTGCTCAAAGACACCTTCCCCTTCCCTTTTCTTCATGAGTGCGGTAAGGGTGTCGAAGATGCCGATGAGGGTGATGATGAGTATGGTGCAGAGACTCGCAAGGATGTAGACGATCCCTGAGAGCCTTGGGGGCGTGAATATCTCTAAGCCGACGAAGAAGAAGACGCCCATGAGGAACCCTGTGATGACCCCCGGTCCACCCATGTCAGCCACCTGCTGGTCATTGTCCTTCATTATATCCCGTCCCACGATCCCTGCGGCGTGCATATACCTGTTGAAGCTGGGTACAAGGATGTACGTGATGGCGAAGCTGAACGCCGCGGCGCCGAGGATGGAGAATGGGAGCGAGTTCATTGTTCTTACCTAGACTCAATATGTGGTCAGCTATTTTATCATACTTGTCCCGAACACTTTATCATAGCCCAGTCAGGGAGATGTGACGTGAAGCTCCTCATCGTTGACGCGTTGGCCTCAGGAAAAGGCACAAGGAAAACGACACGAGACGTGATCGGCGCAGGGCCTAGAGCCGTGGCAGGCGTCCTTGAGGCAAGAGGCATAGAGACTAAAATTATCCCTGTTAATATGTTCTTAGATGGGCGCTTCAAGACTGGGTTCGACGCTCTTCTCGTAAGTGGCATGACCAGCGACCACACAGCGGTGCAGAAAACTGCAAGACAATGGAGGAGACGAGGCAAGGGACACATTATTTTAGGTGGCCCGGTTTGCAGCGAACCCGAGAAAGCTCTACGTAAGACAGATGCAGATGTCGCGGTTACAGGAGAGGGTGAGGAATCTATCTCTGAGCTTCTCGACGCAGGGCTTGGACACGAGTTTGATGATCTATCAGAAATAAGGGGAATCTCCTTCAAAGACCGTGATGGGATTCATGTTAACCCGTTGCGGCCTGTACAGGGGCGTGAGTTCTATGAGAAATTCAGTCCCTCGACTCAGAGGATAACTGATTACCCCCTTTACCACGCGGCTAGAGTCTACGTCGAGGTGTTGAGAGGCTGCAGTAACTTTCATCGTGCACGAATCGGGCCAATAGGTGAGTCCTGTACTTTCTGTGAGCAGTGCACCGAGGCAGCGCTCATTGACCGCTACGAGTGCCCCATTGGGGTTCCCCCTGGCTGCGGGTACTGCTCGGTTCCAAGCCTTTATGGACCACCTAGGACAAGACCGTCGAAGTTAATACTGGAGGAGGCAAAAGAGCTGCTGAGTCTCGGCGTAAGGAGGCTGGTTCTTAGCGCCCCTGGATTCCTAGACTATGGACGTGACTTGTTGGTTGACCCTGAGCCGTTGACTGATCCACGGAGCCCTGAGCCTAACTATGAGGCAGTTGAGGAGTTGTTGAGTTCCCTCACTGAGCTCCCGGAGGCCTCGGATGGATATGCTTCAGTCATGATAGAGAACATGAAGGCAGCTCTAGTCACCGAGAGGGCTTCAAAGATTCTGGGCAAGTATCTAGCTGGGACCCCGGTAAGCGTGGGTTTCGAGACAGGGAGCGATGATCACAGCGTCAAGTTGGGGAGGCCTGATACTCCAAGTGAGACAATTGTGGCGTTAAAGCGCCTCAAGTCAGCTGGGCTCAAGCCATACGTCTACTTTATTCACGGGTTGCCGGGTCAGACAAAGAAAACAGTCCATGAGACAGTGAAGAGAATCAATGAGAGTATGAAGCTGGGAGCGGAGCGTATCATACTTTACAGGTTTCAGTCATTACCCATGTCTGCTTTCACCGACTGTCCGTCTGGGCCACCCGCCGCAAAGGACCCCCTCAGCGGGGCTATCTATACTGCCGCTCAGGAGGCGAACAGGGAGTCCAAGAAACATCAGTTAGGTAAGACGATGAGGGTCATTGTTGCGGAGTCATATGACCGTGACAAGAGTCTCAATATCGCTTATCCACTCTACCATGGACCCGTTGTACTAGTCGAAGGAGCACAGGGGCTTATCGGTGATGTGATAGACGTGAAAATCACAGGCGTAGCCTCAGACCGCATGGTCAGGGCACATGTTTAGATGCTATGATTTACAAGGAAAACGTTTCCGCGATTTTCTTAGTATATGAATCTTGTAGGATTGACATATCATAACTCTGAATTGGTGGGGTAGAGATATTATTCACTATCAGTTGATAATAATTTATCAATATTTCATATCGTATAAAATTGCGGACTAAAAATTCAACGCTTTCGGTTTGTTATCAAAATTATTCATCTTTCTAAATAATTTTTAGTTAAAAAACAAAT
>JAOZHP010000078.1 GCA_026014815.1 Candidatus Bathyarchaeota archaeon | reverse complement strand
GGTTGACAGGGAAAGACTGCTCAAAGTCCTCTACGTGACTATCTTCCTCAACTCAACAGGGTTAGGCACAAGCACCTTTCTTCTTCCCGTCTTCGCGGAGTCACTGGGCGCAAGCTACACCGACCTCGGGATCATCGGTGCCGTGGGGAATGTAGCCTACACCTTGATCACTCTGTTCTGCGGGTTATTGTTAGATAGGTTTGAGAGAACACGGCTGTACCTAGTTTTCAGCGTTGGAAGCGCGTTTTCTGTATGGTTATTCGCGGCATCCACCTCGATAACCCACGTACTACTTGTTAGAGTCTTACTAGGTGTCTTCTCGGCTTCTTTCTGGGTGACAGCAAGCACCCTTACAGCCGACATCAGCCCTAAGGAATCCCTCACAAAGTCCATGGGAAGATATAACCTATCATGGATCACTGGGTTCGCATTCGGCCCCTTCGTTGGGGGAGTCATCTCAAACAACTACGGATTCAAGACTTTGTTCATCACGTTGGGCGCCTTATCGGTTTTAAGCTCAATTATCATTATAGCCTTTATCCAAGGAAAGAACGAGCAGCAGATGTCTCCCGAGGGCTGGGTCGGGTTGGGAAAACTACGGTCCCTCTTCTGGTCATACGTCACACTTCTTCCATTCACGTTGGTGTTGGGTATCTACATGGCTATCATGCCTGGGCATATGAGTGTGGTCGGTTTTTCTGCTTCAATCATCGGTCTTCTCATAACGTTAACAAATGGGGTGCGATGCCTTGTCTTCCTCAACGTCGAAAGACTTGTCAGGTGGGGCACCGGGAAAGCGGTAGTGTTTGCATCGCTTCTACTAGCAACATCAATGTTTCTCGTAAGAAACGCGTCTGATTTCAATGGATTCGCCTTGCCATTAATCATCTACGGGGTAGGCTCCGGCATCATGACGCCGGTAGTCCTTGACTTCATCGCGAAGAGAACACCTGTGAAAGCGTTAGGGACGGCGATGGGTGTACATGAAGGCATATACGGCGTAGGGATGTTCTTTGGACCCTTCATCGGAGGCGTGATCGCTGACTCGTATGGAACCACATTGTTGTACACGATACTTGTCGGGGTTTCACTCGTAGTCATCCCGCTAGTGTTGAAAATGACATCAGACAAAACGAAAAACTCTAACCTCAACCCTTTAAACAGTTGACACGGTTTCATCCTCGTGTCTAGACGAAGAAGACGCCGGGGATATCCAGAAGCCATACTCATTGGGCTAGACGATAAACAGGCAAGACTATGGGAAGTTTACAGCAAGTCAGTTAAGCCTAGTACTGAGCTATCCACTACGGGCTCCAGTTACAACTTTTTCGAGGCCATCGTCGACAAGATAAGACCCGCCGTTAAACAAGGAGTCAAGACCGTGATGATAGCGTCCGGAGACGAGGATCACTACAAAGCGTTCATGACTCACGTCAGGAAACATCAGAGCTGGCTCCTAAAGGGTTACGAGTTGAACATCGTTACATTCCAGTTTTTCAATGAGCCTGCTTCGGACATTGAGGACGTGCGCAGGCTCGTGGCTGCCTCAGATTTCAAGACTAGGCTAAGGGACGCATCCCAAGGCGACGTGGCCAAGGTAATGGAAGTTCTTGAAAAACGTCTCAACAGCTCAGAGGGAATCGACACGTTGCTATTCACTCTTAACGAGGTAGAGGACGCTGTTTATGGTAACGGTAACGTTGAGTATATTCTCATCACAGAGGAGTTCCAGTACAGGCACAGGCGGAGAACTCAGAAACTACTTCAGGTAGCTGCCAACAAAGGAATCAAAACACGGATTGTCAAACTGAACACGAGTCCGGGTGCCCGTTTAACTCAGTTTGGTGGTTTGGTATGTCTCTTAAAAGATACTGTTTAAGGAAGTAGCTCAACCTTCCTTTAGATTCAGGCAGTCACTGAGAGTAACCTAGTTTGTACAGTTTCTAGAGAAACACTAAGACCTCAATAGAAAGGATTAACCCAGCCACAGGGCCGTGGATCTAGGCATGATATGTGTTGATTCAATCGTCATTTAATGTAAAATCCTCTTTTTAATGACTTCTTCAATTAAAACAATCGGTTTCAAGGGTTTTGTTGACATTGATTTATCATCAATCAATGAGAAAAACAGTTGATTTAATCGCGGAACATGAGAGTTATCCCCTTATTAAATTAATAATGAAATAAGTTATTTCTTTATATATAGAGTAATATCATGAAAAAAACGGGTAACTACTGGAAAAAGATACTCTCATCGAGAGAAAACATGTAACCGAGGATTCAACGTAAATCTACTTGTCTTCCATGAAGGTGTGGATGTCCTCAAGAAACTCGGAAGGCTTGTAGGTGTCCGCAATATGTATTCCGAGTCTCCTCAATCGTTTAACACTGTCCTCCGTGTATGGCTTAAATATGGATTTATGGGCCAGCGGCGACACGCAGGCGCAAACACGCACACCCATATCCACCATCCTCTCAAGGATTCTATAGTTCTCGATGTTGGCCTCTGTCTCCTCCCCAGGGTTGGTCAACACGAAATCGCTGAAGATGAAAACTATACGGTCACTACGATCATAGATATCGATTATCTGGTCGTATCCCCACTGAAGGCTCTTCCCAGGCACGGTCCCACCCCAAGTATTGTTAGTAAATCCTCCACTGTACCTTTTCTCCATCTCAGTTGTGGTGCATAACATCATGCTAATTAGGTCCTCAAGAACCGGCATAATGTTCACGTCGTCGTATAGATCCTTCACTATGTGACTATTCGACTCGTAAAAACACATCCCGTAATTCTCTCGACGGAGACCCCAGACAAGTGGAACCATGCTAAGAACACTATAACTGATACTATTGATCCCCTCAAGATCATAGAACATCGTGTTGCTGATATCCAGGATATAGATGATTGTGCGTTTCTGTTTCTCACGACGCCTCATAAGGAAATCATCGGCCCTGATCTCATCGATCCTTCGACCCAAGTCAAGGATATTATCAAGACTTCGTTCCTCATCTATGAGCTCCGGGTCCTCGCCTTGCTGGAACGGCGTCAGACTCCTCTTCTTGGTGAAGAGCTCATTTCTCTCAAACTCGCGGCCCAGCTTCAGGAGTTTATCTTTAAGGATGTTGGCGAGGATTTTCCGTGTCTCCTCTTTTTTCTTGTTCTCCTTCATGGCCCTGACACCGGCCTTTATGATCTCGTCCTCGCCTGGGCCTACACCGATATCGGGCTTGTTCTGGAAGCTTTGAAACTGATCTACCTCACTGTTATGGGCTGCGGCGAACTCGTTCTCCTGTCCAATACCGTAAGGAGTTACGTAGATCTCGTCTTCGTTTGCCTTGTTAAGTAAGCTGAGGAACTCGTCGCCGCTCAAGTCAAGGTCTGGTAGGGAGTCTTCAGAGTCAACGTTCACCAGTATCTCGACCGCGATTTTCTCAGCTATCTTTTGGGAATCGACGTTGCTCGTAATCACGGAAACGTTCACGAGGTCGTTGAACGTTAAATGCCCCTGCTTCAAGTAAGGAGGCAATAAAAGTTTGCCCATATTTATCCCTTGCCGAGGACTGGGCTTATCTTCGATATCCCTACTGGTGCGCATACGGGCTATAAACTCAGGAATAAAGTAATGTGCGTAACGAAAAGGGTAGGTCATGTACGCGTTTTGCACTATGAGAGTCTCCTCTCAACGATCTCCTCCACGATGGACGAGACCGTCTTACCTTCCTCCCGCACCCTCATCTCTTTACTGAGAACGGCAGGAGCGAAGAACCTGATAGCAGAGTCCTCATCCTCAAACCTCTTGATATATCTGTTAACCAGCTTGGTTAGGAAAATACCTGAACGTGGAGAAGCAGGTATCTCAAGGCTCGGCATATTACGCGTCTCGTTAACGATATCATAGATCTTGTCCAGAGCACTCTCAGGAAGAGCAAAGGCGGGGGTGTTCTCTATGATGATCTCCATCTCCGTCTCCTTGCTGGGGTAGGTTAGCCTGATCCAGCTTCCCATTCGGTCCACCAGTACCCTGCTTAGCCTGTAAGTTCCAGCAGTCTCGATGGGGTTCTGGGTTGAAACGAAAGCAAAATTCTCGTGGGCCTTCACCATCCCGATGGGGAACAGGTGATAGTGGCGCTCTTCAAGTGGCGCAATGAGGCTGTTCTGACAGAACTCTGTCGCCCTGTTGAGTTCTTGTGCAACGAATAATCCGCCTTCAACCATGGCCCTGATGAGTGGCCCTGGTTCGAAGCTGCTTATGTTACGTCCATTTCTGACGACTAAAGCTGGGTCAAAGCTGCCGATGAGGCGGCTGGGTGTAACGTTTTCGTCGAAGAAGACCTCGTGGAAGGTTCTACCCGTGTCCTCTGCGACTTTACGTGCAAGAAGGCTTTTTCCTACTCCTGGGGGACCGACGAGGCAGGGGGTGATGCCTGTGTCAAGGCTGTCTCGTAGTAGGTCGTATGCTTTCTGGTATTGTCCTTTGAGTACTACTTGGTGCTCGATCTTGATGTTCTCGACGAGGCTTTTCTCCAGCATTTTTCGGAAGCCAAGTTCCCGCTCAGCCATCATAACGTGTCCATCACACTAGTACCTGGTTTAATTTAAATGTTAAACGTATACCCACTTTATCCCTTGTTTTTGAGACCAAACACAGATGAAGCCGCCACAGAACACTATATAGTTGATTTACTTTCATAGAGGCGCTCCTAACCTTATTTTTACCTAATCATAACGATAATTGAACAGGTTTATATGCTAGTGATGTTTGTTCGATGTGAAATCGTTATTCTTTTAAACCAAGGTGGGGTAGATTAACGATTCACAAAGAGGGAAAACTTTGATCGAAATAAGATTGCACGGCAGAGGCGGTCAAGGAGCAGTTACTGCTTCAAGGATCATTGCCACTGCGGCTTACGAGGAAGGCACGTATTCTCAGGCTATCCCCATGTACGGAACCGAGCGTCGTGGGGCGCCTCTTACTGCTTTCGTCAGACTCGATGATGTTCGTGTCAGGGAAAGGGAGCTAGTCCATACTCCTGACATCAGCATCGTACTAGACCCCCTTATCGCGAAACAGCAGGCTGTGGTTGACAACCTAAAGCCTGGCGGTCTCGTTATTCTGAACACCGCTCACAAGCCTGAGGAAGTCGAGCTAGGTGGCGACTTTAAAGTAGCCACAATCGACGCCACTACAATTGCTCTTGAGACTTTAGGCAGGCCAATCACTAACACGGCTATTCTGGGTGCTTTCGCCAAGATCACTGGGCTACTAAAACTAGAATCCATTGAGAAGGCTATCCTGAAGTACTTCCCAGGAAGACTAGGTGAGATGAACATAGCGGCAGTCCGGAGAAGCTACGAGGAGGCTAGTGACCCAATCCAAGCTGTTGTCACAAAGGCACCTGCTGAAAAGGTAGACATCCATGTAGGCGGCTACGGAGTACTCAAAGACGTATCAAGCTGGAGGCTCTTAACCCCCGAGATTGATGTTGACACATGCATCGGCTGCAAGAACTGCTGGATATTCTGTCCTGAGACCGCGATCGAATGGGATGAGGATACAATGAAGCCAAGCATCAGGTACAACGCCTGCAAGGGCTGCGGACTATGTGCTAACGAGTGCCCAGTCGACGCCATCGAGATGGTGAGAGTGGAGGCTTAAAAAAATGTCATATGAAGTAATGGTAGGAAACAAGGCTGCAGCAACAGCGTGCAAGCTAGCACGTGTTCAGGTAGCCAGCGCGTTCCCGATCACACCTCAGACGACCATCACCCAGTACCTCAGCGAGATGTACGCACGAGGTGAATGGGACTTTGACTTCGTCAACGTAGAAGGTGAGCTCACCAGTCAGGTCGTTGTTCAGGGTGCATCCAGGGTAGGCGCTAGAACCTTCACATGTACAAGCGGACCCGGTCTGCTATACATGCATCACCCAATGCAGGTCACAGGCAGCGGAAGGCTACCCGTAATCATGGCAGTAGTCCACAGAGGATACAAGGGAATGCAGCCCGACCACAGCGACCTCATGAGCCAGCAATGGACAGGATGGGGTCACCAGTACGTCGAGCACGCACAGGAGATCCTTGACAGCCTCTTAATGGCCTACAAAGTCGCCGAGGACCCAAGGGTAAGAATCCCAATCGCAGTTGGATACGACGGATACGTTCTGAGCTACACAGCAGAGCCAGTGGAGATCCCAGACCAAGCAGTTGTCGACGAATGGCTACCTCCAAACAAACCAATGCCCAGCATACTCCCAGATGAGGTTGATCCATCAACATTCGGAAGGGGCTGGGGCGGTGGAGACCCACAGATGCCTTGGAAGACACACCACGACGCCATCATGGGCATGGAAGATGTGCAAAAAGAGATCATGGACAGCTTCGAGAAGACATTCGGTCGCCGCTACGGTAACGGAATGATCGAGGAGTACAGGATGGATGAAGCAGACGTCGCCATCATCGCCATGGGCACTATCGCAGGTACATGCAAGGCTGCAGTCGACAAGATGCAGGCAGACGGCAAGAAAGTCGGCCTAATCAAGCTAAGGAGCTACATACCTTTCCCCAATAAGGATTTCCAAGAATGGGCGAAAAAGGTAGACGGCTTCGCTGTAGTCGACAGGAGCATCTGTCCAGGCAAGGGTGGCCCAGTTTACATGAAGCTAAGGGATGCGCTCTATGACCAAGAGGAAAAGACAGCTACACTACAGTTCCACGCCGGACTAGGCGGCAAAGAGGTAAGAGTCCACGACTTCAAGATGGTCGGAGACAAGATACTCAAGGCTGCTAAAGGCGAGAAAGTAGAGAAAATCACATGGGTTTAAGAGGAACAAAAAAGGTGAAAAAACGATGAGTGAAAGAATCACGCGTGCACAGATCCCCTTGAGCGAGATGACCATCACACCAGGCAGCGCATGCCAAGGCTGTGGTGCGGCACTCGCCGCGAGGCTGGCATTCAAGGCTCTAGGTCCTAACGTCATCAGGCACGGAATCCCCTGTTGTCCAGACAGCGTCACCAAGACACCAAGGACTGGAACAGTCTTTGAGGGCGGCGGTGCTCTGCTAACAGGAACCAGCCGAGGCCTCAAGGCTATAGGCAGGGACGACGTCAAGGCGGTTGCCTTCTACGGTGACGGCGGTACATATGACATCGGTTTCCAAGGTCTTTCAGCTGCTGCTGAGAGGAATGAAGATGTCTTGGTCCTTACCAAGGACAACGAGGCCTACATGAACACTGGTAACCAGAGGAGCAGCGCAACCCCCAAGTACAGCATGACCAGCACTACACCCGTAGGTCCAAAAAGCAGAGGTAAACCAAGGCACAAGAAGAACGTACCGTTCATCTTCGCGGCCCACTATGTCCCATATGTTGCCACTGCAAGCGTAGGCTTCCCAGAGGACCTTATCGCTAAGGTAACCTACGCAAAAGATCTCAAAGGGTTCAGGATGATCATCATCCAGGCGCCTTGCCCGGTCGGCTGGAGATATGACCCAGCGAAGACCATCGAGGTCGCTCGAAGTGGAGTCCAGACAGGGCTATGGCCGCTGTACGAGATCGAGGACGGTCAGAACTTCAAGCTGAACTACAAGCCGAAGGAACTCAAGCCAGTTTCAGAGTATCTGAGCCCACAGAGAAGATTCCGTCACATGACCGAGGATGAGACAGCAGAGATTCAGGAAGATACCACTACCAAGTGGGATACCCTGACGAGGGCTGACGAGCTCGGTAGGCTGATCATATAATATCTTCTTTTCTTTATACGTTTTTATTTTTGATACTTCATTAGCGGTAGCTAGGCTCACCCATAATACCATGAGAAAACGTGATCGAATGACCTAAATTCCAGCCAACAGCCTTCACTTGGAATGGGTCTTAGAGGAGTATTACGGCACCCCGGGACATTAGCTGGAGGTTTTCTTGCCCTGGCTACGCTAAGTGTAATGAACAGCGCCTATAGCACCGTTCTGGACTCTATCAAGGGGGACCTCGCGTTGAGTTACACCGAGTCAGGGGCGCTGATGTCAACATACTTCATCGGTTACGCCTTGGGTCAGATCCCTTGGGGAGTCTTGGCTGATAGAAAAGGCAGCAGACCAACGATCACCTTAAGTGTATTAGGTGTCTCTGCCGCCACCGTTTTTTTCGGGTTCAGCGATGACATAGTATATGCGTTAGCCTCACGTTTCATCACTGGTCTGCTTGGGGCCGGCATCTTTGTGCCCTCGGTTCGCTTGGTCTCCGCGTGGTTTAACGCAGACGAGAGGGGCACTGCGCTTGGGGTACTGAATATCGGTGGCAGCCTTGGATTAGTCGTTGCGTCTTGGGCGGTTCCCCTCGTTTCAGTGGGACTTGGCTGGAGGATGACAATCGGGTCCACAGGTGCCTTTGGCTTACTTTCCGCTGCTGTTGTATGGTTTCTATTGAATGATCGAAACGAGAACCATTATGGGAGCATCCACCTAGCATCTCTGCCGTTAAATGATAGGAGTTTCTGGTATCTGGCTGCGTCTCAGTTCATTCGCCTTGGCTCATACTATACGTTCATCGCGTGGCTTCCCCTCGTCTTGAAGGAGGATTATGGACTCAGCTTGGTTGCCACAAGTAGAGCTCTGTCTATATTCAATCTAGCAGGGATGCTGGCAAACCCGTTGGGCGGCGTTGTCTCTGACAGGATAGGAGAGAAAAAGGTGCTCATAGCCAGTTTCGCCTTGTTATCGTTGATTCTTCTTGTTTTCACAGGGACTCTGTCTGGTGTGACAGTCTACGGCGTTGTTTTTGTTTTGGGGTGGTTTATCAACTTCATTCGCAGCCCAGCGTTCACCATTATCCCGGGCATTTACGGAACCGAGGCCGCTGGCAGCATCTCGGGTATACATAACACATTCGCATCGTTCGGCGCCTTGGTGCTGCCGTTCACGTTAGGCTTCATCAAAGACTTTACTTTGAGCTACTCAGCAGGATGGCTCACTGTTTCCATGCTTATGATGCTTGGGGCTGGCTTGGTATACTCCCTTAAAAAAACAATATCTGAAAAAATAACACCAATATAGGGAAACTTCTTATGCAGGGGTGAAAAACAAACTTTGTGAGAAGATTCTATGTACTGCCCTAGCTGTGGAAACGAGGTATCTGAGGATGATGAGTTCTGCTCAAAGTGCAGGACTAACCTCAAAGGCTCATATATCCGACCTGTGAGGCGTCGCAACGAAAAGGATGAGAAGGATGAAAAGAACGAGAAAGATGAGAAGAACGAGAAGCAGGAAGACGAGCAAGCCGGCGCAATAACCGGAGGCCTCGTTGTCATCTGGCTCGGAGTAGCCCTCTGGCTTGAGAACGCGAACTACTTCCATGGCGACGACTTTGGTGGCTTCTTCCTAATGGGCATAGGAGTCATCCTCATCTTGAGAGGCCTATGGGCTTACAGCAAATCTGGGGTATTCGACCATGCTTTTGGGTTCCTCATTGGAGGAGCGGTCCTCAGCGTCATAGGCGGAGGAATAGTGTTCAACTTCGATGAATGGTGGCCCCTTCTCCTGATCGGTATCGGCCTAGTGATAGTTATCAGGGCTTTCACTGAGAGAAACAAGAACCCGTGGCCCTAAAGGAACCACCCGAACAAGAGCCTGTAGACCCGGTGCTCAAGCACCGTCAAAGGCTTGTCCCTGCCAAATACCCTGAAATAGTTTTTTCCCATGGCCTCAACGAGGTCTCCGATCATGTACCTCGGGAACATAGGCGTTGAAACGACTACGCTGCCCCACTCACCCCTCCTCAGCTCGTGGAGCATCTTCAACCCTTGCCCGGTTTTTACCTCGTAGTAGTAGAGGTCATAGTTGGGCATCCAGTAGGGGAGGTTATCCATCTGCTGGCCGAACGCGCCCTCGGTTGCGGTGTACATCTCCACCACGGGTGCTTCGCCGTACAGTCTCTTGAGCCATGAACCGTACTTGGTCTGTATCTTCGCGACGCTAGTGCTGAAGATCACCTTCAGCTTCCAGATGTCCCTCGGGTAGACGTCGTGCCTCTTCTTCAGGTACCTCGCGAAGCCAGTCTGAACCGGTGCAACGCCCATAACGGTGACTATGTTCTCGTCCTTTGCCCTTTGGTATATGAACTCGTAACGTTTCTCCCAGTCCTCCACAGAGAGCCCGGTCTCCAAGGCATCTATCTCCTCCTGCCTCGGGACGAGACTGAGTCCCGCCATCATTGGGTTAAGTCTCGCGTAGGTACCTGAGCTGAACCCGTACACCATCTCTTTTCCTCCCGACATCATTACCTTCATGTTACTTGGGAACTGGAGGTTCAGCACACCGCCCATTAACATCTCAAAGCCGCCATGGCTCATGGCGTGATTGAGAATAGCCCTGGACCCACCATTGATGAGGTGGTCCATATGTCGTTGAGTCACGGGAATTACTTTAGACACACCCGTGGTGCCCCTCGTCATAACCCACGTGATAGGCTCCTCAACAAGGAGAGCTTGGTACTCACCACCCTGAACTTTTTCGATTACAGGCTTAAGATCGGCGTAACCCGCTAACGGAAAATCATTGATGCTATGAGACGAACTAAGATGCGTCTTCCCATAATCCGTCTTGACGTAGTCCTCGATGAGACTCTCCATGATAACGTCCTGTGCCTCGGCTGGTGCGTCTAGTCCCTTCCTCCACGCATCTAGGTTGTCTGTTATCCGTCTCATTGCCTCGGCGAGCATCGTCCATAATTCATTAGTCTTTATGCTTATCCGAGTTATGATTCAACTTAATTACATGCGCCGCATCTACTCAAAGTATGAAGCGACAATTCGTACTCACTGTAGCAGAGTCCAAACGGCTCATAGGAAAAGCAGTGGCAGCCCTCCCCGAGGTCCAGAACGCCATGAAGGAAGGAACCGTAGTTGTAGCCACAGGTACCACCAACGCCTATGTCCTTGAGGAGCTCTGGGGCAAAAAAATCGATAAAAGACGTTACAGAAGCGGCATCACCACTCCACCGGAGCCAGAGAAACATCCCGAGCCAGCCGATGAGAAGATACCTGACGTTGTGTTCATCAACGGCGAGGTAGCTGCACAGTATGATCGTGTCAACATAGCCCCTGACCTGAAGAAGGGTGACGTGTACATCAAGGGAGCCAACGTCTTGGACTATATGGGCGATATGGCTGGAATACTCATCGGCGGCATGGACGGCGCCACTATCGGTAACACCCTTGGCCACATAATCGGAAAACAGGTTCACTTAATCATTCCAATCGGTCTGGAGAAGCTCACCTATGAGGACATCAACGAGTTATACCGGGTCGCAGCCGAGGAGGATTATGAGGGGCCCCGGATGTGGCCCATCACAGGCACCATCATCACAGAGATCGAGGCCCTCGGCGTTCTAGCAGGCGTTGACGCGTACCTGTACTCCGCTGGCGGTATCGCTGGAGCCGAAGGAGCAGTGAGGTTACTGGTCGAGGGTACAGACAATGAAATTGAGGAGACGCTGGAGCTCATCAAGTCCATTAAAGGCGAGCCCAGATACCTCCTCTAGGCTCCCATGACGCTCAGGGAAAAGACCCAATCACTTCTATCTAAACACCGAATCCAGTTAGAGCCTTCCCTCGACGAGCAGCAGCTAGTCGATGAAGCTACACTCGGACGATTCATCGATTACTGTGAGATTGATAAGACAGACACGGTACTGGAGATCGGTCCAGGTGCCGGAAACATCACAGAGGGTCTGCTGAAAAGAGCGAAACATGTCATCGCTATAGAGATTAACGCGAAATATGTCCCTGTTCTTGATGACCGGTTCAGCGAGTATAGTAACTTTGAGTTGATCCGTGGAGACGCACTCTTTGTCTTGTTTCCGAACCATGATCGGCTGGTCTCCAATCTACCTTACATGATCTGTGAGTCCCTGTTCCAGAGGTCGCTTAGGCTTGGTTTCAAGTCCGCTACATTCATCGTTTCTAAGAGCTTCGCTGCCAGGTTGACAGCCGAGGAAGGAACGGAGGAATACAGTAAGCTGTCATGGCAGTCTGCCTTGTTCTACGAAACAATAATCCACGAGACTGTTCCACCTGAAGCCTACCTGCCTGAACCCGGAAAGGGTACCGCAATTATTTCACTTCTTCCTCGGGCGGGGGTTGAACGAGCCGACGTTGTTCTGAAGGAACTGTTGCTTCAAGGGGATAAGCTGACACGAAATGCTTTGAGAGAGTCATTAATTCGTGGTGGTGTATTCGAGACAAAACGGAAAGCAACGGCACACGTAAACTCGATGGAGCTAGGTGAGGTGCTTCTAGATACCCCTGTGGCTAGGCTTAGTCTACTAGAGCTTTTAGGGCTAGAAGACGCCGTGAGAGCTTGCTATTAGCGTCTAAAAAGGGATCAATATTCCAGTATTGATGGTTATGCTCTCGGCTACATCTTTCTACATTGTTTAAACGGAGGAATAACCTGTAAACCATACAAAAAGTAGATATTCTCCCACGATCACTTTCTCTTGGTTGATTATGAAAGCCTTCGTTCTGCTTAACACTGAGCTGGGGCAAGAAGCATCGATCATCGAGGCCCTGCACGAGGTAAAGGAGATCACTGCGATCCACAGCCTTTACGGTATCTACGACCTCATCATCGAGATTGAGGCCGACAGCATGGATAGGGTCAAGGAGGTCGTCTTCAACCGTGTCCGACGTCTGGATCACGTTAAGAGCACCATCACGCTCCTGACATACGGTGACCCCATCATCAACGAGTAACCCCCCACCCCTTCTTTCACGTCACAATAATACAATATAGTGTTTTAACTAGTGCTGAGTAGAGGACCAGAGACTATTCTGAACCCCCTTCACGAGACTCTCTGGAATCCTCACATATTGTAAGCATGGTTTTTATTCAACACTTACATCAAAAATGTGATCAACATGAGCGACTCAGGAATGGGCTTCGGAGGTTTCCTACTTGGACTCGGAGGAGGATGGTACATCCTACAGAACATCGACGTAACCATCGACATGTTTAGCTGGATACTGATAATCATAGGCGCCGGCATGGTCATCAACGCCTTGTTAGGCGGAAGAAGACGTTCCCCGGTTCAAGGCCTCTTCGGAGGAATCGTGGGTGGCTTAGTATTAGCTATGTTCATCACTCAGGGATTTGGGTTTGTGAACTTATTCACAGACGAGTTTACGGATATCACTGATTCACAATACAGGGCAGAGGAGATCCAAACACTAACTGGTGATGTTGACCTCGACAATCTTTACCTTGAGGTGGACAACAAGAATGGAGCAATCAACGTTGATACTTGGGATAACTCTGGTTATAGCATCGAGTTAACAATCAAAGCGAGGGGTACAACCGATGCTCAAGCAGAAAAGAATCTTGAGGATATTGAGGTAGTGTTCAGCGATACAGCTATGGCTGGCACACAGAGACTTGTACTAGGCTTCGAAGTGCCGGGAAACGAGTGGACCAATTATCTGGTAATTATTGACGTCAAGATACCTGATGACTTGATTCTTGACATTAATCTTGATACTAGCAACGGCGCGATCACATTGACGGATATTAATGTAAGGAACATTGAAGTTGACACCTCGAATGGAAGAATAACTCTTGATAACATAATCAGTGAGACAATTGTCGCAGATACCTCTAACGGACTGATCACAGGGCGTCTTGAGGGTACCGATGTGAACCTAGAAACAAGCAACGGGGCCATCGAAATCACAATAATTGGCTCCCAGAGTGGAGAGTACACTTTGGATACCACCAACGGGGCGGTTACAGTCGATACTCCATCCTCAACCGAGATAGGTTATGATATAGACCTCAAGACAACCGTTGGAAGCGTGGACGTAAACCTGCCTAACCTCAGCTACAGCACAGATGATGTGAGGAGAAAGATAGCTAAGACAAGCGATTACTCCATGAAGGATATCCAGATCCGCATCACAGCGGAAACCTCAATTGGCAACGTAGACGTCAACTAGAAATTTTTTTATAAACCATTAAACCCCGGTTACAAAGACTATCAGATGTATCGCCGAAACGTGTAATGTCTCAACATGATTTAACATAACGTTTTAATAAGAAGCTTAACCTAACCCCTGTTACACTGACACGGAGATCTCAGTATGTCAAGAGAATTCAACTACATTGTCAGGCTCCACGGCACCAACATAGATGGAACTAAGATGGTGCCCTATGCCCTAACCGACGTCAAAGGCGTGGGCATAAGACTCGCTCGAGCAATCGTAAAGCAGTTGGGGCTAGACGCAACCGCGAGACTCGGTAACCTCGGTGACGCTGACGTGCGAAAGCTCGAAGAAGCTATCGACGACCCAGCGTCCGTAGGTCTACCAAAGTGGATGCTCAACAGGAGGAAGGACCCCATGACAGGGGACGATTTACACCTCATAGCATCAGACCTAGCCCTCAGGAACAAAGATGACATTGATCTGATGAGGGAAACAAGAAGCTGGAAAGGCGAACGCCACGCACGCGGCCTCAAGGTACGCGGACAGCGCACCAAGACCACCGCCCGTAAGGGACGAAGTGTAGGCGTAAGCAGGGCCCGTGTGAGGCAGAAATAATGGGTGACCCAAAGAAGAAACATAAGACTTACACAACACCCAGACGCCCATACGACGCAGACAACCTATCCGCGGAACTACGCACCATCGGTGTCTACGGCCTCAGAAACAAGAGAGAGCTATGGAAGGCTCACACAGAGCTATCCATCCTAAGGGGCAGGGCGAGGGATCTGCTAAGCCTCGGCACTGTTGAACGTGAAACATTTGAAAAAGAGCTGGTTAACAAACTCTACAAGAGAGGCTTGGTGATGGAGAACGGTCGTCTAGAGGATGTTCTTACTCTAAGCATAGAGGATATTCTTGAAAGGAGAATCCAGACATACATTTTTAGGAGAGGATTAACCCGTAGCCTGTTCCAGGCAAGGCAGCTAATAGCTCATGGCCACATCGAGATTGACGGCCGCAAAGTGACCTCTCCAAGCTATCAAGTCAAGATCATGGACGAGGAGACGCTTGACTTCGCGAAGTCAAGCCCATTCCATAACCCAGAGCACCCCCTCCGGAGGGAGCTTGAGGTAAAAGAAGCACTAGCGGAGGAACCAGTCAATGAGTGAAGGTGAAAGATGGGCTATCGTCCATATACACAGCAGTTTCAACAACACCATTATACATATAACCGACCTGACGGGAGCCGAGACACTCGGCCTCGCCAGCGGAGGCATGTTCGTCAAGGCAGATAGGCTCAAGCCAAGCCCCTACGCGGCCATGAAGGCAGCGCAGGAGATCGTCCGCGTCGCTAAAGACAAAGGCGTGAACGCTATACATATCAAGGTAAGGGCGCCAGGAGGCATAAAGAGCAAGACCCCCGGCCCAGGAGCACAGTCAGCCATCCGTATCCTAGCCCGAAGCGGGTTCAGGATCGGCAGGATCGAGGAGACGACGCCAATCCCACACGACGGCACACGAAAGAAAGGTGGAAGGAGAGGCAGAAGACCTTAGGAGTCTGGTGGGTAAACCTTGAAGACACATATCATTAGCCTGAACGAGGACACCCTCAGGTTCCTGCTTGAGGGCGTCGACGCAGCGTTCGCCAACGCGTTAAGGAGGACAATGGTCTCCGAGGTCCCCATCATGACCATTGAAGACATATTCTATTTCGACAACTCTTCACTGATCCCCGACGAGATAATAGCTCACAGGCTCGGGTTCGTGCCCCTTGCGACAGACCTCGACAAGTACGTGCTCCCAGAGGAGTGCGACTGCGAGGCGGAGCTGGGATGCCCAAACTGCAGGGCAGTGCTCACCATGGATGTGGAAGCCACCGAGGACACCATAACCGTCTACTCAGGCGACTTAGTCTCCGAGGACGGAGGGCCTGCGCCAGTCAGTACAAACATACCGTTGGCGAAGATAGCACACGGTCAAGCCATAAAGTTTGAGGCATACGCACAGCTTGGACAGGGCAAGATTCACGTAAAGTGGAGCCCAGTCAGCATGTGCGTGTATCAGAACATATCCCTGGTTCCCATCACTGACATGAAAGCCGTAACTGAGTGCGTAGAGATATGCGGACCAGAGACAGCAATCATCGAAGGCGACAACCTCAAGATAATCAACATTCAGAGTTTTGAAAGCTGCAAGAAATGCAGGGACACAGTGAACCATGACTTGATCTTGGATCATTTGCAGCAGGACGACTACCTATTCACGGTTGAGTCCAACGGCGCGTTACAGCCACAGCGTATAGTTTCCGAGGCAGTCAAGATACTCAAGAAGAAACTTGATACATTAGTCAAGAAGATAGACGCGGATGATATCCATGAACCCATCAGCGACTTCGAGACACCTGAGATTGATGAGAGCAAGCTCTACAGGGTGGGTTCAGGGGACTATGACGACGAGGAAGGAGAAGAATCCACAGAAGGAGGCATTTAGCATTGAAGAACCAGACACTAAAAGACACGATTTCGGCACTGGAAAAAGCCTCAGAGGAATCAGGAAAGGCCATCTGGAAGGCCCTCGCAGAGGACCTCGATACGGCCAAGAGACGCAGAGTAGCGGTCAACCTAAGCAGGATCGAGAGGCATGTAAGTGAAGACGAGGTCGCGGCGATTCCAGGGAAAGTGCTTGCCGCGGGGAGACTCACAAAACCCATCAAGATAGCTGCTTTCAGCTTCAGCGAAGGGGCTCTTGAGAAGATTAAGGCAGCCAAGGCGGAGGCCATGACCCTCGACGAGCTGTTAGAGGCTGGAATTCAGCCAAGCCAGATCCGGATAATCAAGTAAATTTTTCTAATACCTTTTATCTCTAATCGTGGCGTAGTGTGAACTAGACTTTGTTGAAAAAGAATAAATTGATTTAAAAAAGGAGTTTAGGCTGTCTTGGCTTTCTCTTCTGTTAGCCATGCCTCAAGGGTGTCTTTGTCGCTGCCTTTCATGAGTTCACTTAGCTCAGTGTTTAGCTCACTTGGGGTTATCACTGCTATCCAACCGTCGCCGTATGGGCCATCGTTGATTATGTTGGGTTTCCCTGATAACTCTGGGTTTATCTCGTCGATGGTACCGCTGACCGGTACTTTGAGGCTTCCCACCCATTTGCCTGACTCGATGCTGCCGAGGGTTTTTCCTGCCTTGACTTTCTTTCCGGGGGGCCTTGTTTTGATGCTGACGAGTTTGCCTGCGGCGTCTGCAGCCCAGGCGTTGTATCCTACACGGACTTTGTCTCCTTCGACCCTGAGCCACATGTGGTCCTTGTGGTAGTAGAGGTCGTCTGGGAAGTCGTGTCCTTCTAGTTTGACCATGCTTATCTTGTTCCTCTATGGTTTGAGTATATTTATGCTCTACTGAGGCTTTGTGAAACATTTTTAATCAGGTTTGTTGTATGCTTGTAGGCTGATGGGTCTGTAGCTCAGCAAGGTTAGAGCGGTGGCCTCTTAAGCCATTGGCCGAGGGTTCGAATCCCTCCAGACCCGCCACTTCAATGATGCTTTTCCTATCACTACTCGCTGGGTAAGTGATTTTAAAACAAATTCCTATTGTGGTGTAGGGGATACTTATGGCTGATAATGTTGTGTGGGTGAACTTTGACACCTTGGAAAGGTTCATGGTTGATGTCTTCAAGGAGCAGGGGGTGCCCGAGGAAGACGCCAAGGTATGTGCTGACGTGCTGATCACCTCGGATAAACGGGGGATTGACAGCCACGGAGTCAACCGACTCAAACCCGTGTACTATGACCGGCTCAAGAAGGGCATCCAGAACCCGGTCACAGACTTTGAGATCGTGAGGGAGGGGCCAACAACCGCGGTAGTTGATGGTCATAATGGTATGGGGCACCTCGTAGCGAAGAAAGCCATGGACCTGTGCATCGAAAAGGCCCGCCGGTACGGCATGGGCATGGTGGCGGTGAGAGAGAGCACCCACTACGGTATAGCAGGTTACTACGCCTTGATGGCAGCCGAGGCAGGCATGATAGGCATCACAGGAACCAACGCCAGGCCAAGCGTGGCACCAACCTTCGGGGCTGAGAACATGTATGGTACGAACCCTCTCACGGTTGGGCTGCCCACGGATGAGAAGTTTCCATTCATCTATGACGCGGCTACATCCATCACTCAGAGGGGCAAGATCGAGGTAGCGGCCAGAAAAGGCGAGAAGATACCCGAGGGTCTATTGATAGACAATCAAGGAGAGTATCTGACCGACCCAAAGGAGGCACTGGCCAGACTCATCGAGGGAAAAGCAGCGCTACTGCCTATAGGAGGCAAGGGCGAGGAGACTGGTGGCTACAAGGGCTATGGGTTCGCGACAATCGTTGAGATACTTTCAGCTGCCCTTCAGGGAGGCGCGTTTCTCAAAGCCATCACAGGTGTTAACTTGGGTCACTTCTTCATCGCGGTTGACATCGAGGCGTTCACAGAACTTGAGTCCTTCAAGAAGACTGCTGGTGATATATTGCGGGAGTTAAGGGCATCGAGAAAGATGCCGGGACAAGATAGGATCTATACAGCAGGTGAAAAAGAGTATCTTGTGTGGCTTGAAAGAAAAAACAAGGGCGTACCCCTCGGTAAGAGCTTGCAGAAGGAGCTTATTCAGATGAGGGACGAGCTGGGATTAACACAGTACAGGTTTGGCTTCGAGTCCTGAACTGTTTAATATGCATAAAACATATTTTCTTCATGGTCCAAAGCATAGGCCACCGTGGAGCAGCTGGCTACGAGCCCGAGAATACGCTACGTTCATTCATGAAAGCAGTTGAGCTGGGTGTGGACATGGTTGAGCTGGACATACATGTCTGTGCCTCAGGGGAACTTGTGGTAATCCATGACGAGACCGTTGACAGGACCACCGACGGGACTGGAGCCGTAGCTGAGATGACGCTTGAGGCGCTTCAGGGACTCGACGCGGGTAAAGGCGAGAAGATACCTCAGTTAAGAGAGGTATTTGAGGCTCTCGTAGGTAAGGCTGAGGTGAACGTGGAGCTCAAGGGCCGTGGATGCGCTGAGCCTCTTCATAACTTGGTTATGGAGTTCATGGACGCAGAAAAACTCACATATGAAGATTTTATGGCAACCTCATTCCGGTGGGAAATGCTGGAGGCGCTAAGAAGCCTCAATGAGCCCATTAGACTAGGCCCTATTGTTCACAGTGAACCTGATGTGGCTCTCGGCTTCGCTGACAGGCTGAAAGCCTACTCTGTGAACCCTTACCACGAGTACATTAACTCAAGTTACGTGGAGGAGGCCCACCTCATGGGCATCAAGGTATACCCGTGGACAGTTAACGAGCACGCCGAGATTGAAAGAATGAAAGAGATAGGAGTAGACGGAATAATATCCGACTACCCTGACAGAGTATAGCTTCCGTCAGTGTTCTTGTTATCTTTTACTCAGTTCCTCTATGGTGACTGATGGCTTGTCCCTGTAACTGAATCCACCTGGCGGCGTCCATGTCCCGAACTTTTTCAAGCCTTTGCCGAGATAGTACCCGGACGGCGTCTCAGGTGTAAACAGGTGGTGGGCGAACGCAGCCTCATCCTCTGAGACGAGGGGTTCCACCAGTTCATAATCCATGGAGCCTGAGCCTAGACGGCTGCATGTGTTAGCGGTTATCCATTGGCTCATCCCAACGATCCCTGTGAACTTTTCGTCTCCAGGGTTCATTACTTCTTTCTCCTCAGCTACTGAGCCGTGGATACCGGGGACTTCCACTGATTTATCCAAGGCGGCTACGTCGATTGCGACCATGTCTCTTGACGCGAAGATGCCGAGGTTTGGTATCACCGGGCTATCGGAGCCTGGTACACAGTCACACGCCGGCGAGATATCTATGGCGTATGTGATGTATCCCAAGTTTTCTTTGCCGAGGTGCCGTACATAACCGGTGGCGGCGTCCCCCATAGCGATGAGGAACCATGTTCGCCAGTCCTCGTACTTCTCTCTATCCCAGAGGTCACATCTGAATAAGGGTCGCTGGTGCCCGAAGCAGCCTATACAGGCTTCCCTGTCATACGTGGCGTGGTCTTTCTCGATCTTGAAGGCTCCGACTGGACACATATTGTTACATAGAACATAGTCTGGGCACTCTTCACCCAGACAGTTGTCCCCGTCGAAGCCCCATGTTTTCCAGCCTACCTTGTGGTGGTGGGTGAGGTGTACGTTGATCTTTCCTCGTTTGCTGCTGCAGCCGATGGCGACGTTTTTGATGCTGCCGCCGTAGACGCCGCTTCCATGGCCCTTGAAGTGGCTGACAACAATCATGGCGTCCGCCTCGGCTATCCCGTTGGCGAGGTACGCCTCCTTAAGGAGAACTCCGTCAGGTATCTCTATCTTTATGTCATCTGTACCGTACATGCCGTCGGTGATGATGATGGGGCATCCCATGCTCTCATGCGTGAACCCGTTTCTCGCCGCTGTCTCAAGGTGTAGATCAGCGGTGCTCCGGGTGCCGTAGAAGTAGTAGGGTGCCGTAGTGGTGTCGGTTACGAAGGGCTTACCGCCGTGCTCCTTCACCTTGTCCACGATTACCCTGACCAGTATGGGGCGTAGGTACGCTGAGTTGTTCCACTCACCCATGTGACACTTGATGGCGACTGTGTCGCCCTTGTCGAAGCACTCATTCAGCTTTGCGTGGTCGAAGAGCTGCTGCGCCTTAGCGGGGATGCTTGACGGGAGACCGTGGTAACGGTCATCCATGTAGTAGACCTTACTTTTCAATGTCTTAGTCTCCAGAAACTTGGAGTAAAGTAGGGTTAATCTGTATTTAAAGTTCAAGCGCTGTTTAGGTTACTACCATGCTGCGCTTGCGGCTTTCCTCACTGATCATCTTGACTTGTGACTCCAACTCATCCATGGTGGAACTTATCTCTGAAAGACTCGCTTCCCCCTCAAACTGTTCAAGCATATTCATGGCTGCTGCTTGGAGTGCCTCGGCCATGGGCTTTCCTTTCTTGGTTCTGAGCCATATCTTGTTCTGGTTCTGAGCGACAATCTTGACCGAGTTCTGCAGTCTCGCCGTCAACGTTTCTTTGTCAGGGTGACTTCCTTCACCTATATGCGTGAGTATCTTCTCCATAGCTTCCTTTGCTTCAAGCATTAGTTGACTCATCTCAGACCCAGCTCCTCGCCTACGATTACTAGTTTCTGTTCAAACTGGTTAAAGCTTGTTCTCTGGTAACCAAGGTGACGGCTCCGTGAAGTGTCGTACCAGTCCACAGCAGTATACTCTTCTGGGTAGTTAGGCTCCACCTCTACTCCGAGGGCGCCGTAGAACCTGTTTAGATACTCTTCCCCATTCATCTGCCATGACTCTCCTCCTCCAATGTTATAGACCGTGGGCTTTGCCTCCTTCAAGCATGCCAGTATGGCTTGTGCGGCGTCCTCGACGTAGATGAACTCCACTCTTTGATCCGTTTTGTATGCGACGGTATCAGGTAGCTCTAGTAGGTCTGCTACGCTTACTGGTGCAACTCTTAGACTGGTGTAGGGATTTCCTGACTGTTTGATGGCTTTCTCAGCCATTATCTTGCTCTCCGAGTAGTTGTTGTGAGCCTTCTGTGGATGCTGCTCCTTGATAGGGGGCTCTTCTTCCGATGTTATTCCGTAGGTGGAGATGCTTGACGCGAAAACGACGTGTGTTTCACTGTTGATGGCGTCAATGAGGTTTCTGGTGCCATCCACGTTCACTTTGAGTGTAAGTGACCTATTCATCTCGCTTCTCGGAGGCAGTAATGCCGCAAGATGGACCACTGCTTCAGCGTCTCTGCTTGCCTTTTTTAGGCTCGTCGGGTCGGTTAGGTCTCCCTTAAAGGGTTCAACACCTTGAATTGTTTCAAGGTGGCTCCACTCCACGTTAGGTAAGTCGAACGCCTTGACCTTGTAGCCATTGGCTGCTAGGAGTTTAGCTACTTCATATCCGAGGCGTCCTGCTCCTCCGGTGACTAGGACAGTCATCTCTGGTTACCGCTTATTTTACATGTATTTAATGATAGGCGGTGTGCATCCTCCCTCGTTTATTCAATTTGGTTGAATTTTTATGCATGTAACCGTGTAACTGATTCATGGTTCTTCCTGTAAAGGTATTTGAGATAAGAGGTCTGGAAGGTGACCCCCGAGACAAGCTCATCGGGTGGAGAGAGGTAGAAGAGGTAGAAGACGAGGAAATACAGCTGGTAACAGAGGTCCTCGACGTCGAACAACAGGAAGACTTGATCACAGGTTACTTCACCCGGGATTTCATGAGGTCGCGTAACTATCGGCGTAGGGTTAGGGTTGCCCCTGAGACCGAGGAAGCGCCCTTCTGGATCGTGGCCCATGAGCAGAAACATTTCCTTGGTGTGATGGCCCCCAGCGTAGCGAGGGGCGTCAAGAAGATGCTGAGTAATCACGTTGCAGTAAGATTAGGCGATATATTGAACGTAGATGTACGTGAATGTAAGATCAATCACGAGACACTTGTAAGGCTCCACGAGAGCAACCCCAAGGCGACGAACCTAATCTGGTTCGACCAGGTGGACATACCGGGCGTCAACAAGCTGTGCCTCAGCGGCGAAGGATTAGCAGACACAGGGCTATACAAAGACTACCTTGACCACGGCCAGATATGGTACGTGGTGTTCACCAGCCAAAGCAAGGGCTACACTGTGGGCATCACGAGGAACACTGTAATCACCAACTTCAGCAAGAGCACCCAAGACGAGTTCATCACGTTCGTCAGAGAGGATATACTGAAGTTGATCGAGGCATAGGTATCCTCAATCAGGGGCGGGGAATGATGCGGGTCAGCGTAACCACAGATATGTTCAACTATAGTTTCAACCCGGGGATGAAGGAAAAACTCGGGCTCTTCAAGAAGCATGGGTTCGATTACATTCACTGGTGCGACAACTGGGACGATGATGTTCTCTACACCCATGACGACATGAAAAAATACTGTAAACTAATCACGGACACAGGGCTGAAGTGCCTTGACGTCCATGGGACCGCTACAAAGAGCATCAGGATCGATTCATTTAACGACAACGCCCATAGGAAATACGTTGAGCTTCTCAGAAACCGGATAGTTTTCTGCGCTGAGGTGGAAGGCGACGCAGTGGTAGTGCATCCACCCCGCTACCATCAACCAGACTTGGAGAAACGGGTGCAACGGTCTTACGCTGTATTAGAGGCGGTTAAAAGCCTCTGCGTTGATCATGGCGTACATATTGCTTTCGAGAACTGTTACAAAGACGACCACCAAGTTTTGCGGCGGTACTTCGAGGAGTATCCACCTGAGTGGGTGGGGTTCTGCTATGATTCAGGGCACGCCAACAACCATGGGAACCTGGACGAGGTTATGGGTTTCAAGGATCGCCTCATAGTGACCCATCTTCACGACAATAAGGGTGACGAGGACAGTCACCAGCCCCCCGGCTGTGGAACCGTGGACTGGGGCAAGGTCAAGGCCTGGCTCAAGGGGTACATGAAGCCGTTGAACCTTGAGGTCACACATGATCCAAACCATTTCGATGGATCGATGACGCAGTTCCTTGAGGCGACTGTCGAGTCTGTGAAGATTCTAGGCGTCTAAGGGTTACCTGTTATTAACCTTCAAACCCACATAACCCTGATGGGTTTTGGGTAAAGACAAGAAGTGGGATGGATACACCAGCTGGAGCTACCTTGAGGCCGATGTAGACTATCATGATTACCGACTAGAGAAACAGGTGGACAGAGTCCCAAAATACGATTTCGGGCTCACCAAGGACCAAGAGGACCGGGTTGAGGAGATAATCAAGAAGAACATCATCATCAATCTACACGAACACCTTGACGTGTTCCCCGCGGAACCCCTGCCTCGCGGAGCCAAGACACGGACCTTCACAGGCTACGAGGGAATAGCCGCCTCGGGCTGCGATGTTATCTTCGATAACTGCGTCTGCAGCACTATGGACCGGGTTATCCAGTTCCTCGGGATGAGGCAATGCGACTTTGATCATCAAGGCTTCGTCGTCACTGCGCGCACCGTTGATGATATCACAAGGGCGTTCAAGGAAGGCAAGGTGGCTATCGTTAACACGTTGGAGCAGGCGTCAGCCATCGACAGGGATGTAGACAACGTTGACCTCCTCTATGGCCTCGGGGCACGCAGTATGGGCATCGTGTACAGTGAGTCAAACACCCTCGGCAGCGGCTTGAGCGAGCTAGGTGACGGAGGGCTCACGGACCTCGGCTACGACGCCGTGAAGCGCATGAACAAGACCGGAGTCATCATCGACGTGAGCCACGCAGGCGACAAGACCGCCATGGACGTGATTGAAGCCAGCGAGAAACCCCTCATAATCAGCCACGTGGGAAGCAGAACACTCACAAACAACGCCCGCATGCTCCCAGACGAGGTGTTACAGGCATGCGCCGAGAGAGATGGAGTGGTAGGCGTCGAGGTTGCTGGCTTCGCGCCGAGGACAGCCAAGAACCCTGACGCCAGCATCGAGTGCCTCCTGGAGCACCTAGAGTACCTGATCGACGTCATAGGGGTTGACCACGTGGGCGCTGGGCCTGACACCCTCTGGGGAGACCATCAAGGGCTTTACAGGCAGGGACCACTTGGAACCGTAAACTATCCAAAAGGAAGTGGACACTACCCTCGGGACAGGCCAGCCGAGATGCCTGAGATATTCGACGCAGGCGAGATGGTCAGGGACCTGGAGTATGTGAAGGGCCTTGAGAGCCCAACTGATTTCCCGAACATAGCACGCGGATTGGTCCGTGACGGGTACAGCGACGCCGAGATAGCTAAGGTGATGGGTGGAAACGCCCTCAGGGTCATTAAGGCTTGCTGGCCCCGATAACCCCTCTCTTTTTTGGCAAGTATTATAGTTGTAACAGTCAACTATAGTTGAGTTCTAGGAGTAATTGTTGATGGTTATCCCGGACAGATACTTGAAGACCATAAAGCAGGAGGCAGTAGGCAGCAAGGGCATGGTGGTCACAAACCACCCGTTAGCCAGCTCAGCGGGAGTGGAGACCCTCGCCAAGGGAGGCAACGCCTTCGACGCTGCCGTCGCATCCCTCTTCGCGTTAACCGTCGTGGAACCCATGATGGTAAGCATGTCAGGAGCAGGGTTCTTCGTGTACAGGAACGGGAAGAGTGGAATCATATCTACCCTCGACAACTACGCCGTCGCACCCAAGGCGGCTACCGAGACCATGTTCACGCCGGTCAAGGACAGGAAACCAGACCAGTACATCTTCGAGACAATAAGCCGGAAGAACATGATAGGCCACCTAAGCGTCGCCACGCCGGGTACCCTTAAAGGCTGGGAACATGTGCAGAAAAAACAGGGCAAACTCACCCTACCTGAGGTCATGTCTCCTGCTATCCGGCTTGCACGAGACGGGTACCGAGCCACAGCTTTCCTGTCCTACATCGTTAAAAACGCTGAGAAGGATCTTGCGCTCTACGAGGACACAGCAAATACGTTCCTCCCGAGAGGAAAACCCCTCAACCCGGGAGACCATGTCAAGATGCCCGAGTACGCCGATACATTGGAGAAAGTCTCCAAGAAAGGCTCGGATTATCTCTACAAAGGCGAGCTGGGTAAAGCCATCATCGATGATATGGAGGAGAATGACGGGATACTGACCATGAAGGACCTCGCAGACTATGAGTTGACGATGAATCCCCCGGTATCCGGCACATACCGGGACCGGTACACGATATATAGTATGGCACCCGGGAGCAGTGGTGGAACCCATATCATACAGATGCTCAATATCCTTGAACGATTCAATGTCCGTGACCTCGGCTTCGGGTCCGCGGACCACATCCACTTATTCACCGAGACCCTCAAGATAGCGTTCGCTGACAGACAAGAGTACATGGGAGACCCTAGGAGGGTGCCAGTACCAGTTGAGGGTCTCACATCGAAGGAGTACGCAGCGGAGAGAGCCCACGAGATCAGTGAAAAAGCTCAGATATTCAGTAACGGCGACCCAACGGTCTATCAAAACGAGGGGCAGAACACAACACATCTATCTGTGATGGACGTGGAGGGCAACATCGTGGCTGCAACACAGACCCTGAACACTGCCTTCGGTTCCACTGTGACCGTTCCCGGTACAGGTATGCTTCTAAACAACTGTATGAGGCTATTCGACCCTCGTCCAGGGCAAGCCAACTCGGTAGCAGGTGGGAAACGGATGCTAAGCTCCATGTCTCCCACTATAGTTCTGAGAGACGAGAAACCTTTCCTCTGTCTCGGCACACCAGGGGGCATCAAGATATTCCCGGCAATCTGTCAGGCTCTAGTCAATATCATTGACTACGATATGACTAACCAGCAGGCTGTGGAGGCTCCCCGGGTATGGACTATGGGGATACCGGGTACACCTGAGGAGAGGCTTCACATGGAGGCAGAGTTCAACGAGGCAGTCTTTGAGGAGCTTAGGAACCGGGGTCACGACACATTCAAGGTTCCTAAGGTTGCCGGCGGCATGAACGGGGTGCTTGTAGATGAAGATGGGCTTCTGCACGGCGGTGCATGCTGGAGGGCAGACGGTACACCCATGGGGATATCGGGTGGCGAGGCAGCGGAGAAAGCTCTGATTGACAAGTTTGAGGTCTAGTGGCTTTTTTAAGAACCCTCGCTCCACCTAATGTTTAGGTGGATGATTTGTCCAAACTCTCTAACCCGTATCCCAAGGCAAGAAGAAGCGATCACGTGGACGTGATCCATGATGTAGAGGTTCCTGATCCGTACAGGTGGATGGAGGAAATCGATAGCCCCGAGACCCACGAGTGGATAAAGGAACAGAACAAGCTCACCTACGGGTACCTTGAACAGATCCCTGAGCGAGAAGAGATCAGGGAACGAATGACAGAACTCTGGAACTTTGAGAAGTACGGTATCCCGTTCAAGCGTGAGGGCAGGTATTTTTACACGAAGAATGACGGTCTCCAGAATCAGAGTGTTCTCTACTACGTTGATGGACTCCACGGTGAACTCGTGACGCTGCTGGACCCTAACTTGCTCAGCGAGGACGGCACCGTTGCCTTGACTGGACTCGGCGTAAGTCGGGATGGAGAATTCCTTGCCTACGGCGTCAGCAGCGCAGGCTCCGATTGGCAGGAGTGGAGAATCCGAGATGTAGAGTCAGGGAAAGATATGGATGATCATCTTGAATGGATCAAGTTCACCGAGGCCAGCTGGACCCTCGATGACAATGGCTTCTACTACAGCCGCTTCGATGAACCCAAAGGCGACGTCCTCAAGGAGGCAAATTATTACCAGAAATTATATTATCACCGCCTCGGCGACCCCCAGTCAGAGGACAAGCTAGTGTACAAAAGAGACGACGAGAAGGAGTGGAGGTTCTACGGCCACGTCACAGAGGACGGGAGATACCTCGTCATCACCGTCACCAAGGGCACCTACCCAGAGACACAGATCTTCGTAAAGGACCTTGAGAAGGACAGCGAGGTGATTGAACTAATCACTGGGTTCGACGCCAAGTACAGGTTCATAGCCAACGACGGCCCGATCCTGTACCTGCTCACCGATAAAGCCGCTCCAATGAGTAGAGTTGTCACCATGAACATCGAGGAGCCAGGTAAGTTCAATGAGGTGATCCCTGAGGCAGATGACGCCCTACAAACCGTCTCGATGGTCAGCGACAAGCTCCTCGCAATCTATCTTAAAGACGCTCACAGCGTCATCAAGATATTCAGCAAGGAAGGGGCTCACATCAGGGAGATCGAGTTACCCGGGATGGGTACAGTCACGGGGTTCACAGGGAAGCAGAAGGACTCTGAGGCCTTCTATCAATTCACCAGCTTCACTTATCCCGGCTCCATCTACAGGATCGACTTGAAGAATGACCTCGTTGAGGTCTATAAGGAACCCGAGCTAGAATTCATACCCGAGGGATACGTGACAAACCAGGTTTTCTACAAGAGCAAGGACGGTACAAGAGTGCCCTTGTACATCGTCCACAAGAAAGGCGTAGAATCCAAGGCGTATAACCAGTGCTACCTCTACGGGTACGGGGGCTTCAACATCAGTCTTACACCGTTCTTCAACGTCCGCAACCTCGTCTGGATGGAACGCGGAGGGCTTTTCTGTTTGGCTAACCTAAGAGGCGGAGCCGAGTACGGCAAGGAATGGCATGATCAGGGAATCAAACTCAGTAAGCAAAACGTGTTCGATGACTTCATCGCGGCAGCCGAGTACCTCATCGAGGAAGGCTACACATGCACACCTCGCCTCGCGATAAGTGGCCGAAGCAACGGCGGCCTCCTTACGGGTGCCTGTCTGGTTCAGCGACCTGAACTCTACGGTGTCACGGTGCCAGTGGTAGGTGTTCTAGATATGCTTCGGTTTGAGAAATTCACTGTCGGCTGGGCGTGGAGCAGCGACTATGGGAGCGTCAAGAACATGAATGAGTTCAATGCTCTGCTGGCTTACAGTCCATATCATAATCTGGAGGAGGGAACAAGTTATCCGCCTACGATGGTTACTACGGCTGACCACGACGACAGGGTATATCCGGCTCACAGCTTCAAGTTTGCCGCCGCTCTCCAACATGCCCATACTGGAGACGCCCCGGCGCTGATCCGCATCGAGTCCAAGGCGGGTCATGGGATGGGCAAACCAACAGCCAAGGTCATCGAGGAGTACACTGACGAGCTAACCTTCATCACTGCTAACCTCAAGGATGCTAACTGAGATGTCCCTAGAATCGAGAGTTATAGATGAGATAGACCGGCTGAAACCCGATCTAATCAAGCAGATCCAGGAGATGGTGAGGATACCTAGCGAGAACCCTCCGGGAGACGAGGTTCAGGTATCCGAATATTTAGCTTCAGCCTTGGAGTCCCTTGGGTTTAAGGTTCAACTGGTGGAGTCTAAACCAAAAAGAGTCAACACACTAGGCGTCATTGAGGGTACAGGTAAGGGCGGGAACCTTCTTTGGAACGGTCACATGGACACGGTGCCCGTGGGTAACCTAGATAACTGGACCGTTGAACCCTTCAGCGGCGAGGTGAAGGAGGGACGTGTCTATGGGAGAGGCAGCGGCGACATGAAGGGAGCGATAGTGTCTGCGATGATTGCCGCCAAGGCCCTCGGGAACACAGGAATAGAGCTTGGGGGAGACCTCCACCTACACGGCGTTGCAGATGAGGAGTTCTTCGGCCGCTACGGTACAAAGTATCTCTGCGAGAAGGGCTACGTTAAGGGAATAGACGCGGCTATTGTTGGGGAAGCTTCGACACGTGAAGGTCGTGTGATGGCGCGTCCCGCAGTCAGAGGAAGAACCCTTCTGAAGCTTCATGTTAAAGGCATATCCGCTCACAGCAGCAGACCTGAACATGGCGTCAACGCCGTCCTTAAAATGAGCAAGCTGTTGATAGCTGTGAATGAGACCGAGTTCAGTTTCCCGAGCCACGGGTTACTCCCAGACCCCACGATCGCCCCGGGTACCACCATCAAGGGAGGCACCAAGGACAACATTATCCCGGAGGACTGTGAAGCCATCTGCGACGTAAGAACGGTGCCGGGGATGAGCCCAGATAAGGTGCTCCAAGACGTGGAGGCTATACTGAAGAAGCTTCACGCCGAGGACCCAGAGATGCAGGCAACAGTCACCAGTCCTCTCTCAAAGCCGCCCAGCGAGATACCCATCACGCATTCCCTCTACCAGTCAGCCGCTGATGCGACTCAGAGAGTCATGGGGTATAAACTGGAGCCGTTAGGCGCCAGCGGAAGCAACGACACAAGCTATCTGACTAACATTGCCAAGATTCCTGCGATGGCTTTTGGGCCTGGAGGCGGAAACGCTCATGCGCCAGATGAGTGGACTGACATAGAGACTCAGCTAAATTTTTCCAAAATCTACGCGTTGATGATGATGGATATCTGCGGCGTCAAACAATGAACCTTTCTTAAACCATTTATCTCTATGAGACGAGATCATTTACCATGGTGGACGAGATCGATGAGAAGATCCTCAGGCTCCTAGAGCAGAACGGTAGGATGTCCTACGTGGAGCTAGGTAGGGAGGTGGAGCTCAGCGAGGGTGCTGTCAGGAACAGGGTGCAAACACTCGTCACCAGCGGCGTCATACAGAAGTTCACCATCGAGAAATCAACAGAGATCGGTGTACGCGCCTTAACCATGATAGCGGTGAACCCCGGGGTACCCACATATGAGGTGTCCAAGAAAGTGAACGAGCTTCTGGGCGCTGAGAAGATCTATGAGGTCACGGGTGAGTATGATATTGTGCTGGTTAGCAGCAGTGTTAACATCGACGGTATCAACGGATGCATCGAGGACATCAGAAAGATCCATGGCGTCGAGAAGACCAACACTATCATCGTGCTACGCACCGTCTAGCCGCAAATTCTAAGTCTCATTGAGATTACAATACTCCATGACAAAGATAGGCTGTTCAGTCGAGGAGATCGACACACCTGCATTATTAATCGATCTAGACGTGATGGAGCGCAACATCGAGACGATGGCGGAGAGGTTCAGAGGGATGCCCTCTGATCTCAGGCCTCACGTAAAGACCCATAAGACCCCCATTATTGCCCACAAGCAGATAGAGGCAGGCGCCATAGGCGTCACATGCGCCAAGCTGGGGGAGGCCGAGGTGATGGCGGAGGCTGGAATAAGGAGTCTCCTCATCGCGAACCAAATAGTGGGGGAGCCCAAGGTTACTCGTTTAATGGGGCTCGCGCGGCACAGCGACGTAATTGTGGCGGTGGAGGACAGCGTGAACGTCAGGCATCTAGCTGAAAAGGCCAGAGAGAAAGGCGTCAAGCTGGGGGTCCTCATTGAGGTGGATGTGGGAAACAATAGAACCGGTACATTGCCTGGGGAGCCTTCTCTTGAGCTGGCGAGGGAGGTTCAGAAGTATTCAAGCCTGAATCTGAAGGGCGTCATGGGGTACGAGGGTTTCTGTCAATTTATTCCAGATATGGCGACCAAACGCGTCAAGACCACGGAGGCGATGAACAAACTGGTGTCATCAGCGCACTTGTTGGAGGGGCAGGGCATCGAAGTCGAGATAGTAAGCGGAGGCGGCACGGGTACACACATGATCACGGGGAACCACCCCGGCGTCACTGAGGTTGAGGCGGGTAGCTACGTGGTTATGGACGCCAGATACAGCACACTTGAGGGTCTCGAAGACTTTGGTAAAGCTCTCACGGTTCTCAGCACAGTGATGAGTACAAGTCATGAGGGGAAGGTCATTTGTGACGCTGGGCTCAAGACGCTTACCTTCGAGTTCGGGAACCCGCCGATAAAAGGAAGACCTGAGATGAGTTATCAGCGACCTAACGAGGAGCATGGGCACATAGATGTTGAGTCGGGGGCATCCGTCAAGCTGGGTGAAAAAATTGAGATAATACCCATCCACTGCTGCACCAACACCAACCTCTATGACGCGTTCCACTGCATCAGGGATGGGCACCTTGAGGCCATCTGGCGTATACAGGGAAGAGGAAGAAGCCAGTAACCACGCTGTCCGACTTGTGACACAGGTCTTCAAACCACCTGATTTATTCAGCTTTATTAAACTCAATCATGAACGGAAAACTAATCAGAGTTGCCTTGATAATTGCAGTTATTGCAGGGTTTATCATAGTCATCCAGATAACCCATTTTTTTACACATAGTATAGGAAAACCGTAAAGAAGTGTAAAAAAAATGTGTAAAACGGTAATCTTAACCAATATCCATAAGACACTTTATGGATATTTCCAATAAACGCTTATGGATAACAACCTTTTTTGTAAGTCAAAAAGACGGTTCAACTTTACACAAAGTGTAATACAAAGAAAATGGTTTAACGGGTTTTAGGGGTTCTTTGCAAAGGGGGGGCTATGAAATCACTTTCCGTGGGTTCGAACAGTATCAAAGGTATAGGGCTGCTGATGGTTCCACCTCTACCAACGCAAGGAGGAAAAGAACGGTGTGTTCAACCCCAACCTGATGATGTGAGGATAAAATATTCGATTATAGTTTGAGGAATCGTTTTGCGTTGTTGTAGAATATGTCTTTTTTCTGATCTTCTGTGAGGAATGGTGCTTCTTCAAATGCTTCTACTGCCCACTCTATAGTTTCAGGCCATATCATCTGGTCAGATCCAAACATCAATCTCTTCGCTACTGAGTCAATTAATCGTTCAAAGTAATCATAAAACGTCTTTCTAGGTATATACCATGAAATAGTAGACAAATCAGCGTAGACTTGTGGATACTGCAGCATCAATGCCATCATCTCACCTAAAAATGGAAACCCCGCATTCTCCACAAATATCCGAAGGTTTGGATACTTTACCAAAACATCTTCTAATAATAACGGGTTCCCATATTGGCTTCTAAAAGTTGGGAATGGGGCTCCCAATCCAAGGCAGTGAATGTGAACGGGTAAGTCATATTCTACTGCTATGGCATAATATGGGTCAAGTATAGGATCATTAGGTGGTATTCCATCGTATTGTGAGGTTATTTCTCCCATGAATTGTATTTTTCCTGCTTTGATTTCTTCTCTTAGCTTATCAGGGTCATAATAGGGTTGTTGAAGAACTGCTTCACCGATTACAACCCCTGGTATGAATCTATCAGGTGCGTAGTCCATCCACTTATAGACGTGTTCTAGTGACCAGCTTATGACTGATTTTTCTATATTGTGTTTATCCATGTATTCGAGGGTATGTAATAGGATTTCTTCGTCTGTTGTTGATTTAGATGGTTTTCCAGTCACATAATTGGGTTGTATCGAGCCGTCAGGCAGATAACTGACTGGGTTTGAGTGTTGGTGAATATCGATTTTCTTGTAGCTCATGAATATAGTTACGGTGAAGTGAGGATAAAATATTCGATTAAAAACGAGACGCATTCATCATTTTGACAACAATATACTGCCATTTTCAGATTCAAAGCTGACTCAACTAGTCCTATCTGCCTCAGACCATTGAAATACTGGACTGGGGGAAAATATTTTTGAAATGACTTTGTCCTTCGTGGGTTCGAACCCCACCCCCCGCACCATTATCTCAACCCAGCGCGCGCTTTGCTTACGTAACCAAACTTTTGAACGTTTTTTAAAGTCTCTTGGGAGTGTCTAGAAAAGCACTCGTATTATTTGAGGCAAGAATTTATTCGCGCGCTATTAGTACACACGCGCTTCGCGCACTCCGTTTTCTTCTAAAATAATTGCTCAGGATTTTATTATAGAATTTGGCAAACTACCAAAAGTGAGCGGCTAGAAATATAAAAATCGCTTGTTCCAGAACACGGCACCCGACGAGCCAAAATTACAGGTGATACGTCTCGTTTTTTATCTGCATAACATGCTTCTTCCTCTATGAAGATCTATTTCGCTGGAAGCATACGCGGTGAACAACCGGACCCCAACTGGTTTCAACGACTTATCAAGGAGATACAGAAGCATGGCTCTGTGCTTACAGAGCACAGCTTTGACTACAGTTACGAGGAAGAGATCAAGTTTGATGACGAATGGATCTACACTACGGATATAGGGTGGCTCCGAGAGGCTGACGCATTGATCGCAGAGGTTACCGCCCCAAGCCTAGGCGTCGGCTACGAGATCGGGAAAGCCGAGGAGTGGGGCAAACCAATTCTTCTCCTGCACCGTGAACGTGAAGGCAGAAAACCATCAGCGATGCTGAACGGCAACAAAGACTTGCCTATGGTAAGGTTCACAGAGGAAGAGGAAGCCTTGGACCAACTTCACAGGTTTCTGAAGTCGGTCAAGGCTTGACGCCGAGGCGTTTAAGCTCCGCCTCAGATAGCAAGTAGACTCCCCCTGTCCAGTTTCCGGAGGCTGTTATCTTCGTGAACACTTTGATGGCTTTCTCTGTCTCTCCTTTAGCGAGATAGAGGGTCCCTATTACCTGTACCCGTTTTTGGCGCTATCCTTGCCTGTGCCGTCGGTTGCCACACCGGGCTCGGCTCTGTCGCCGTTGGCCCACCCGAAGATCTTCATCCCTGTCTTGAGGTTGTAGTTGATTCCCCCGACGCAGAGTTTGGCGCGTCCATCCCACGTCGCCTGATATGTGCGGAGGACCTGCGCTGGTACCACCTCTCCCTGAACGGCGAGGGTTAGAAGCTTGTCCTTGTTTGTGGTGATCATGTATCTGGATTATATTTTGGATTATTAACTTGAACGGGTGGGGTGAGTGTTAAATAACGAAGAGCTAAACATTTTGAGGTCTGGAAGTGAACCACGTGAAGACTGGAATCCAAGAGGTTTTCAAGGAAGTCTATGGGTACGAATCCGGGGTCACGGTGTACAGTGCCCCTGGGCGTGTTAACCTCATCGGCGAACACACCGACTACAATGACGGCTACGTGCTGCCCACTCCCATCGACCGTTACATCTGGGTCGCGGCTGCTCCACGTAAAGACTGTTCTGTCCGTATGTATGCGGCTGACTTCCAGGAGAACATGAAGTTCACACTCGACGCAATCAAGTACAACACTAAGCATAGATGGGCTAACTATGTGCAGGGCGTCGCCAAGATTCTGATGGAGGAGGGCCATAGCCTTAGGGGCATGGATCTGGTGATCACTGGGGATGTGCCCCTCGGTGCAGGTCTCAGCAGCTCCGCGGCGCTTGAGATGGCTGCTTTACGGGCGTTTCAGGACTTGAACAAGCTATCGATAGACCCTGTGGACGCTGCTTATATTGGTAAGAGAGCGGAGAACGAGTTTGTGGGGGTCCAATGTGGCGTCATGGACCAGTTCGTAAGCAGTCTCGGTGAGCATGGTAAGGCAATACTGATTGATTGCAGGACTAATGATAACAGGCTCATCGAGCTTGACCCAGCGTACTGTGTTGTCATTGTAAATACCATGAAGGTCCGTGAGCTGGAGGACTCAGCGTACAATGAACGTAGAGCCCAATGCGAGGAAGCAGTCACGATACTTCAAAATCACTGTCCCGAGGTCAAGGCGCTGAGGGACTTTTCAACTGAACAGCTTCTTAATCACTGGGAGGAGCTGCCTGAGGTTATCAAGCGTCGCGCACGCCACGTTGTCACTGAGAATCAGCGGGTCCTCGACGCTGTCAAATGCCTAGAGGCTGGAGACATGGAAATGTTCGGGGAACTCATGTATGATAGCCATGAGAGCCTACGGCATGACTATGAGGTGAGTTGCAGACATCTTGATGTTCTCGTGGACGCCACCCTCGGGATGGACTACGTTGCAGGGGCCAGAATGACGGGCGCAGGGTTCGGTGGCTGTACAGTAAACCTTGTGGAGAATGACAAAGTTGAGAAGTTCATCTCTGAAATCAAGGAGAGGTACTTCAATGGAACCGCTAAACGGGCCGAGGTCTACTTAGCCTGACTTGGGTCGCTGTACTATCTCTACGATGTAGCCTTCGGGGTCCTCGCAGAAGAATACTCTTCCTTCGACTTTTCTTAGCTCGACTTCGCTTGTATGCATCGTCACACCGGCGTCTTTCAGCTTCTGGTACAGTGCCCAGATGTCCTCTGTGTCCTTTAACCCCAGGCAAAGTATCACTGGCTTATCTTCTGTGACACGTAGGTACCCTTTTCCATCCTCTACGACGCCTATTGTTAGCCCCGGTGACACTTTATAGTAGGTTACCCAGTCTGACTCTGGCTCCATCTCCAATCCAAGGAGGCCTCGGTAGAACTCGTCGGCTTTCTGCATGTCTTTATGATATATGAATGTGTACATCCGGTCATACGCGGTTTTCATGTACGTTACTTTGTGTCACAGAAATAAAAAGTTGAGTTATTTAGTCCTTAAAATCGGAAGCAATAATCTTGGGAGTATAATTACTCAACGTAGCCTTCGTTGACGTAGTCAGTGGCTTTCATGAACTCCACGTCGGGGAACGTCTGGATGTGCTTTATGATGCCTTCGAGGCAGAGGAGTCTGCTGGGGCGCCCTGTGACCTGTGGGTGGCATGTGAGGCAGTACATGGTTCGGTCCTTGTATCTTGCGTCGTACTCGATTTTCCATACGTCCACGGTCTCGGCTACGGTGGAGCCCCAGTCGTAGAAGAATGTCCAGTCGTCAAGGTTGTATGCGACGGGTATCTCGAGGAGCTTGCTCTTTTTGTCGTCGATGATGTTGTAGAAGCTGTTTTCGGCTCCCATGTAGTCGCTGTTCCACTTGAACCCTAGTTCCTGAAGGAATCTGTGGGTGTGCTGGGATGGTCTCCAGCGGGGTGTTCTGTGTCCCAGTATGGTCATTCCGTAGAATTCTTCGAGGATGCCTCGGCTCTTGATTATCATCTCTTTCTCTTCTTCGGGCTCTAATGCGTTGTAGCCTCGATGGGTGTACCCGTGGCACGCTAACTCGTGGTCTCTGCTGACTATCTCCTCTACGGCCTCGGGGTATCGCTCCGCTGTCTGCCCAACCACACAGAAAGTTGCTTTGATCTCGTATTGGTCTAGGAGGTCTAGGATTCTGTACACTCCTTTCCGTGGGCCGTAGCCTCCCTGGGTGACCCAGTAAGGTATCCCGGGGTGCATCTCCTCAAAGGAGGTCTCCCCGTCCAAGTCGAATGTAAGTAATACTGGAAATGGCTTCATGGGAAATAAACAGAGTGAACAGGATTTGAGGTTTCCCCGTAGGGAATATTAAATGGGGCTACTTCTTCTCGGCTGCAGCTTTTCGCCTCGCCATGTACTCGGCGTCTGCCTTGCTTCGGCTCAGCGGCATGGCGATGTAGTACTGGGGCTTGATGTCCAATATGTTGGGGCTGTCACTTGCATGGAAGGAGACCGCTGTGTCGGCTCCCTTGTGGCTTCCAGCGACGCTTAATACGTGGTCGCCTGGGAGTATCTGGCCTGCGTCGCATGCTTTTGCTACGATCTCTATGTTGACCTTGACTTTCTGTGAGATATGGGTCTGGCAGATGATGCTCATGGGGCTGTTGCCGAGGCGCTGCCTACGTCTGATGCTGTTTGTGACGACATCAGTGCCTAGGTTCACGACTCCGCCGAGGGCTTCGATCTTTTCCCAGTTCTCGGGCTTGAATTGCTGTATCTTGGGGACTGGGAAGCCCATCTGGTGGCCCACGACGATGAGTTGGATTCCGCTGCCTTTGAAGAGTTCCGCGGCTTTGACTCCGGTGTCGCCGCTGGTGCTGGCTACGAGCACGGTTTTGATGCCTAGTTCTTTTGCTGCGTCTAGGGCAGCTTTCAGTGTGGCGTCTGTGTGCTCTGCGCCTCCATCCTTGTAGTAGATGGTTTCTCTTTTGATCAATGAAATCACATTGAAGGTGTCTAAAAATGATTTAAAACTTTAATCATTATAATCAGAGATTCATTCTTTTCTTCAGATTCAATTAATCCCGGATGTGTGATGAATGGTTGACGCGTGCATTGAAGATTAAAGCTCAGCCAGTCCTCAAAGTACTCTAAAGAAGCTGCGTAGGGACCCGGTGATATTCTCTAAGTAAGTGATTTATCTTCTATCAACTGTTTTCTGTTGATGTCAGCTCCCATAAAGATTCTAATTTCCTTCCACATTGCACCAGATCTAATTGAAAAGATCAAACAAGTGGACCCAAATATCAAGATACTGTATGATCCAAGTCTGCTTGGGAAACCACGTTATATCAATGATCAGCATGGTGCTCCAATACAGAGAACTAGTGAACAGGAAGAAATATTCAGGCAGATGATGAGTGAGGCTGAGATTCTATTTGGATATGTTCCCCGAGGGTACTCGGATGACCTCAAGAGTCATTTCCCGTTACTGAAGTGGAACCAAAGTCCTAGTGCCGGTATAGGGTGGGGAGTCTATAAACGAGGTTGGACCGAGACAGATATCGAGTTCACCACCAACAGTGGCACACATTCCACGCCTCTCGCTGAGTTCTGCTTAATGTCGATGCTTATGTTTGTGAAAGATTACTTCCTGATGGCTAAGCAGAAGGAGAGGCATCACTGGCAGCGGACATGCACGACTGAATTACGAGGTAAGACTCTGGGGGTTGTAGGTCTTGGTCGGGTTGGAAAAGAGATTGCTAGGTTAGGTCAATGCTTTGGTATGCGTGTGGTTGGCAACAAGAGACACGTTGATGGTGTTGATCCTAAAACCTGTAACGTTGATAAACTGTACTCGATTAATGAGCTCAACTTGATGCTTAGTGAATCAGATTTCGTGGTCCTCATCTGTCCCGAGACTGAGGAAACCCGAGGTTTAATGGGGGAAGAGGAGCTAGCTTCAATGAAAAAAGGAAGCGTTTTGATAAACATTGCACGTGGTAGCATAGTTGAAGAGGAAGCGTTGATACGTTTGTTGAAGTCAGGTCATTTAGGTGGTGCAGCGTTGGATGTTGCATCGAAAGAGCCTCTTCCTCCTGAGAGTCCGTTATGGGATATGCCTAACGTTATCATCAGTCCTCACTCTGCAAGCACTGCAGATAGTGAGAACGAGAAACTTACTGAGATTTTCGTTGATAATCTTCATCGATATCTTAATGGTAAGCCCTTCAGGAATCTGCTGGATAAAAAACTTCTCTACTAAAAAAGGAGGATTCATGCGCGCATTACACAGTGAATTGTGGATAAAATATTCGATGTGGGCGTGTGAGTACGCAGTTAGGTCAGGCCCCAGCTTCGGATCTTGGTTGGAGTTATCACTAGAATGTACTTGCTCCATCCATCTTCACGAACTAGGTAATCCTTCCACCATGGAAACCATTCGTAGAAGAGGTCTCGACCAGTTTCATGAAGCTTGCCGCTCGAAATCAGCTCCGCCTTTCCGCTTACCGACACTCCTCGGGTTTTCCCCTCCTTCCAATCGCCTATCATATCATCGACTACAAATGAAACCCTCGGGTTTCTTCTTATGTTTCTGGCTTTCACCGAATCATGTTTGATGTTTAAATATATCCTCTCTTCATCTGCGACATAACCTACTGGCGTCAACTGAGGGTTCTGTTTCCTTGATACTGTGGCTATGTATCCTCGTGCGCCCGCTAATGCCTGTTTCTTGAGATACTCTAACTCTTTCTGTGAAAATGCTCCCATTTTATCCCCAAATGATGTAGGATATTGTCAATAAAGATTTTTCTTTATATACACATAATTCACTCGCATTCATATTTACATGATTTCTCTGCTGTCAATCTTTTGATGACATGAAAATCATGTGAGAATGATAACTTGAAAAAAGGAAAATGTTGTTTTGAATATCAAGTTTTTTCTGGTTTGAAGTATTTGCCACGGCACCATTTCCAAGCTTTTTCTATTGACATGCCTGTTTGAAATCGGATATTAGCTGCTCTGCATAAGGTCTCGGAGTATCTGTTTTCACATTGTTCACATTTCAATTCATTTTCACCCTACTCATTCTGTTTTGGGGTTTTTTCCCCTGTAGTCACGTACTCCAGTATTTCTTTTCCCGTAAGTCCATCTAAACCCAATGTTTTTAGATTTGCTGATGGGTTCCCTAGTTTATCTTCTTGCCAGTAATCCACATCTAACATTGTTTTGAACAAGTCTGTAACGCCACGACTCACTGGCGTCGGGACTCCGAGTGCTTTACCCAGTTCAGCTATCAAGACTGTACCGTAGGGAAGGTCTTCTTGTAGGCATCCCAGGTCAAGCATGCTTACATCAGGTGTCCACCAAATGTGGGATGCTAAGGTAGCTTCACCTGGTTTCGTTGGTGGATATGGACAGCGGAGTGATGTTTCAAGTCCTAGCGCTGTGCACAGTGCTTTTGCTTCATCGCGGATAGCATATTCTACTTTCTTGGTTAATGGGGTACCATGTTTTCCATAAATATACACATGGCCTGTGGTGTCTTCATACTCCCTCGCGTTAAGCAGGATGGCGGGTATGTGGGCAGTTATGTTTCCATTGAGAATGCTTGTTTCCAGCACGTTTGTTGCTGGTTTTAGGAATCTATCTCTTGTGGTCATTGCAGGTGATAATGCTTTGAGTACTTTTCCTGTGTTTTTTGAGGGCATGGCTGCTACATAATTTCCCAGTTTATATGCGTGGCAGTTGACAACATCTGGGCTATCCCGTTTTACGAAGTATGGGAGGATCGCTGACTCAGCTATTATCGCGTCTGGTGCTTTCTCTTTTACTGTCTCGTAAAATTTCAATGCAAATGCGTATGGTGTCCAGCAATGCAGTATTTGTTCTTTCTTCAGATGTGGGATGGCTTTTTCGACAAAGAGGTTATGGGCAAAGGCACGGACATTCATTGTTGCTATATCTACGCCTTCGAGCGCTTCTTCCATGTTTGTAGTCATCATGTTTGGCTCATAGAATCCCGTAATCTTTCCAGTGATCTCTATCCCTCCACGTTCTATGAAGGGCTGCATGCTATCCTCAAATTGGGGTATCTCGTAGAGGTTTACCTTGAACCCATTTTCAATTAGATCTGCAGTCATACATGCTCCGCCTGAACCAGCACCTAGAACTGCTATTGTTGGTTTTTTATTCATCTCTATTCTCACGTTATACTCGTTTGGTATCGTTTTTTAGTTTTTGTCATAACCATTTAGTGTTTTAGTCACACGCATTATAATTCTGAACTTGCCAGTCTAAACGCTAGTATGGAGCTGTCCCCCGCTACCAAAATTTCGCTTCTACGTTTGAACTAACGACTTTGTTATATTCTTGATAAATTATCGAGTCAAAGTCTAAGGATGTAATCGTTTGATTTGAAACTATCCTAGATAATTATGGATTAGCTGTACGGTCAATCTTTTGATGACATGAAAATCATGTGAAGTGTTGAAGAGTATTATACGCCGAATGTTTACACTTTGGGTAGACGAATTATGACTGATGTTCCTTTTCCCACCTTAGAGTCAACCTCTATTTTTCCTCCGTGAGCTTCAACAACCTGCCTAACAAAAGCTAAGCCGAGTCCCATACCATCAGACTTGGTGGTAAAAAATGGGGTGAAGATCTGATCAAGAACTTCTTTTTGAATTCCTTCACCTGAATCAGTGACTTTGATGATTAACACGTCGTCATCGACGACGGCTGATAACTCTAGCTCTCCTCCTTCTGGCATGGCTTCAACGCTATTTTTGATGAGGTTGGAGATTACCCGGATCATGCTGTAATGGTCCAGCATGAAGACCAGGTCCTCGTCAACGGATAGATTCACGTTGATGTTGTCGGGAAGACTGGTGCTTTGCACGGAGACGTTGAAGATTTGAGGGATGTTAGCCTCGGTTGCTTCGATGGTTCCAGTTAGCGTGTGTTTCCTCCAGTCATCTAGTATTGAGTCAATGTAGTTTGAATGATTTCTAATTATGGTGCTCATTTCTTTGTCTTTGGGGTTTTCAGATAGTATGTGCGCCGCGTTGGTGATTGCTTGGAGTGGGGATCTGAGGTCGTGGCGAACCATGGAGGACATTCTCTGAAAACTTGTGACTAGGTCAGAGATGTGTCTATTACGGATGGTCTCGATCTCTTTTTCTCTGTCTAGGCGATAAATCGCTGTTTGGACGTGTGCAGCTAACGTTTCTAATAGTGTTCGATGGTCCTCGTTGAAGGCGTTCAGTTTGTTTTGTTCCACGTTCAAAACTGCAACAGTTTTACCGTCAACAATTACTGGTACGTCAAGTTCTGATAACGATGGGATTGAGCCCTTTAGGTAGTTTGGCTCTTTTCGGGTATCGTGAATCAACACTGTTTTTTGGGTGTTGGCGGCTTGTACCGTTAATCCTTTTCCGTTTAATGAAAGTTCTAGTCCATTTATATTCACGTTTCTGGTGTGTAAGACTAGCTTATTATCGACAGCTTGTAGGTATGAGGCGAACTTGAATTCTAGTGTTTGTTCCATGGCGTCAAGTGTGGTTTTTATTATTGTGGGGGTGTCATTGGCGAGTGCTAGTTCTGTGGCGTGTCGGTGTAGTGCGTGTACGTTTTCTCTGTATCTTATTCGTTCGGTGATGTCTCTGGTATAGGTGATGTTGATTTTTTCTCCTTCTACGTTGATTGTTGAGATGTTGAACTCGGCGTCTACTGGTGTGCCGTCTTTTTTCAGTAGCTTGACTTCGTATCTGTTTGGCGGGTTTTCTCCTTTTTGTCTTGCCGTGGTTCGTTCTCGTACGATTTTTCTGTAATCTGGATGTACAGAATACATGGCGTCTTTTCCGACTAGTTCTTGAGGGCTTTTATATCCAAGAAAATGGGCGCCTTGCTGGTTTATGTAGACGAATTTTGTTCCACGTATTCCATAGACTGCGTCTTGGGAGGAATTGAGGATTTTCTTGTACATTGACTCTGTACCCGAAAAAACCTTTTTTTCTCCCGTTTTCATCCCCTCTCGTTACTCGTTTCCACCCGTATTATTGGTTCTTAGTCCAAGGATAAATATGAGTTATAGATAAAACTATGGATTCCACGCGCCGTCAACCTTTGATGCCATATAAATCATGAGAATAGAGTGATGAGGTCCCTGTCTCTCAGAGCTTAGGCGAGGTGAAGACCATCAAGGAGAGGTACGGTATGGCCCCGGTGACGTATCTGCATAGTTTGGAGTGTTGAGGTCGGGGACATCTCACTTCTCAGCTATAGAGTGTGGGCTGGCTAGGTGATTCCTAATCTATTTGTATGACTGTCCTTGAAACGGATTTTTGGCATATTTACTAAGTCATCATATATTTTCTTGAGATTTGTTTTATCACTTATTGACCTAATTTTTTCATAATAGGGTTCTTCCTCATTGGAAATTCCTTTCCTAGGAACGTAATTCATAGGCCCCACCCATATTGATTCAGTTATATAAGGTTCAATTTCAGAGATCAGATCTTGCGGTCTTTCATCGAGGAATGGTTCAACTGAAACGCTTGTTTTGAAGCCTTCTTTATATGCCAAGATCAATGCTTCTTTTCTTTCTTCATATAATGGTGCATTTCTTTCCCAGAATGATAATTGGGCATTATCTTTAGACGTAATTGTAAATCGAAACTGAATATTATTCTTTTTTTCCTTGTATTTTTCAATAATATCTCTAACAACATTCAAACTTGGTTTTGTAGTAATCAATAACTCATTATCTGCTTCAAGTAAATTTCCTATTACTTTGTAACATGCTTCCTTGACTTCTGGAGAATCATAGATATCATGTGAACTTGGGAACATGACTCTCCCGTTAAACTTGCGGAATTTTTTATTGAGAACATCCTGACGGATTTCCATATCTTTCCATGTTTCTTCCGTACATCGACCAAATCGTTTTCCCATCATCTTAGCGTAACAATATCTGCAATCGTTCCCACAACCTTTGATGCAATTAACATTGTAATCCGCCCATTCTTTTGTACCTTTAGTTATTTTCCGCCCAGTTTTTCTTTTACTTGTCACGATTAAGCATCTCTACAGATAGTGGTCTTAATTGTAGGGGTGGATCCACCCCTAAATTGTTTTTCAAAGTAATCCAGTTTAATTCATATTGAACCCGATCTGAATTCCATGCGTTTGATCTGGTTAATCTCTTAAGATAACCCTTAATCTCAAGCCATTGAAGCCTTTGTTCACATTCAATCACATTCGCTCCAATTCCTTCTCTTCCATAATCTACGCAAAAACTATCACAAACTCCATCTTCATGGGATTTTATTGTACTCCACAGTAATTTCCAATGTATAGGTCTTTGATTTCCCTTCAGACCACGTAATAACTCAGGATGCCTTCTTCTGAATAATTTGTATGCGTTTTTATTATTTGGTCGATATCTAGGGTTTCCTGTTCTATCAGAATAGAAATCACGAGTGGCTTTTACACCATCTTCATAATTTGAACATAAAATTAAATGGAATAATTGATTTCCTTTTGGATTAAACGGCATTGGTAAAACATATCTAAACCAATCTCTCAGTTGATCTTTGTATAGTGTTATGAGTTTCTTCTGTTTAACGTCAATCATATCCTCTGTTAATAGTTCCTTTTGCCACGCTTCATGACCGAACAAAGAGTTAGCTTCGTCAACTGTTGATTTTTCCTCTGGACTCCATTTGTCTACATTAGAAGTATTTGGTAAAGGACTGAATTCATCTCTTCCTTGAAACCAATCCGATGTAAAAATGAAAATTATAAACTCAGTACCATTTTGATAATAATCTACTATTCTACGTCTGGTAACCTTCTCAATCGAATCATAAGTCACGCTTCTCAAAGGATCGAAGAAAAACATTGAGTTACCTAACTGGATTTTATCGATTTCTTCCAATGCTTCACTAAATTCAAGATTTAAGAGGTAAACATTACCTTCGTTTTCTAGAACAGGTTTCTCTGCTTCTTGAATATTAGCTTTTGACCATCTCTTTTTCATTACGTCCTTTAACTTTTCATAACATCCATCGTGTTTTTCCACTAAAATAACTTTTAATTTATGAGTGTTTGGATTAGTGTATTTTAAATTCAGAGCATGTCCTGCAGATCCTAACACTTTTTCATCAGTTTCTTTAATGTACACTTCTCCTGTTGCGGCATCAAGCTCTACAAACGCAGTTGGGAAGTTATATCCTCTTCTCGGGCCGCCTGAAGTAATATACCACCATAAATCATAATATTGTCCAATAACTTCGCACTTTAATTTAGTTCCTGTTAATCCACTTAGACTTATTGCGTCACCTACGAAATTCAATGGCATACTATCTCATAATCAGTATAAAATAATAATATTTAACAATAACTAAACCAATAATCGTTTTGATGTTTATATTATGAGTAAATATAATTCAATTGCTATTTCGGGACTATGTTGTACCGGAAAGAGTACATTATGTCAACTTCTTTCAGACTATCTTAACTATGAACATGTAGATATTGGTCAGGAATTCAAAAAAATGATAAAAAAATCTGGATTACGAATTGAACAATTTGGCTCATTACCCGATGAAACACTCAGAAATATGGACACTCAAATAATCAAAAGAATGCGATCTGAAACGGATATCGTTTGGGATAGTAGACTATCTTGTTATTTAGCTAGAAATTATCCAAATATATTCAAAATCTTTGTTCACGCAGATATGGAAACGAGAATAAATCGTTATATAAGTAGAAATAACATTAGCAGAGCTGATGCAGAGCATCTTATCCTAAAACGAGAAAATGAGGAAAAAACTGTTTTCAAAAGACTATATTCAATTGATGACCCATACCAATCTGAATGGGTCGACTTCTCACTTGACACATCAAGAAACGATCCTCAAGAATTAATGGAAATAATCCTTAGCCATTACTTATAACCCGTTTCAAAATCTAGGAGTTTAAGAACTTACATAAGATACTATGGGAATCAGGTGAGGACGTGATTATCAAGACAAATATTCAAACTATAGGATATGGTGGAATGAAACCCGATGATTTCTTCGATAAACTTGGTAAAATGAATCCCAATTATGTTGTTGATGTTAGAGAAAATCCTCACCGTGCCTATCTTGGATGTTATACCAAGGCTCATCTCGAAAAACGGTTAGCTAATTATATTTGGATCAAGGAACTTGGGAACAAAACTCGGAAAATGCCACCCACTTTAGTGAACGAAGAGTTAGGGATAGCAAGATTAAGAGAATTATGTAAACTCAGTGAACTGATAGTCCTCCTATGTGCTGAAAAAGATGAAGCTAGATGCCATAGAAGCTACATCAAAAAGCGCATCAATTGCATTCTATAAATTCAACATTCTATTACAGAAATCTATTGACTGTTGAACCCGTTTCTTTTGATGTATTTCTGGGTTTATGATTATCTTTTGATTCAACTCTCTTATTCGTGAGAATACGAGACTCCAAGGAATAGGGTCCCTAATGCTCGGCCATCTGTGCTTGTGATGGATATGAAACCCCTTCAATGATTCATCTGGTATGATCGAGAATTCTTCCTTGAAACGAGTCTTTGTTTTTGTGAATAATTGTTGGATATCAAGCACGAGACCTAATTTCTCTCTAATATCCCTATGAGAATCCGTAATGTACTGCCAGTAATCACGTAGCTCTCTTCCTGTAGCAATAAACTGTTCCGTCCTGTTCTCTAAAAGGACCGAAACATCTCCATAGTTTTCACTAAAGGTCTCCCTTACCTCAATGCAAAACGAAACAACATCCTCAAATAAGTTCTGAGTATCCCCCGGGTGAATCTCGATAATTGATGGAGCTCTTCCAAGATAGTCGGCAATCTCGATAATCAAATGACAATACCTTTTCCGCCATTCTGAGTTAAACCATTTAATCTCGGTGTATTTTCGCAGTCCGTATCTGTTGTATTTCCCAATTGATGGATCAGTGTGAAGAACATATCGAAGGTCATCGGGTAGATCCGAAGTCGTGTAAAAGTTCTCAATATCCTTTTTCCTAGGAAAACATCCAATCTTCAAATCAGTTTCGATCTCCTCGGATTTATTGTAGATCAAATGACCAGGAAGCTCAACATAATCACAACCAGTCTCTTTCGCTAACTCCCATCGCTCAATCAAACCCCCTCTCAATGATGTTGATTTTAGATGAGTTGGGGATAGGTTCGGGTGAACATATGATACAGATACCAAGTTACATCCAGTTAACTGTCAAAATAAATAAACTCTACGATAAAGTTCGAACTTTTCAGAATATATGAAACAAAATCTATCCATATCTTCTAAAGCTTGTTTTGTTAGTTTTATCTGATAAATCTTGGCAGAGTCTCCGATGTATGTTGGTACAAAAACGGGTGAGGTGATAAAGGCAATCGTAATTAATTCAATATATACATGGAGAAGAATTCAGAAAGCAACTGGTTTTTCGGAGAAGGAGTTGAATTATCATCTTCATCTACTTTTCAACGAGAATGTGTTAGTCAAGGAAAGGAATGAATATTATATAATCCCTGAACTTGAGGAACAATATCTAAGTTATTATCAACCCAAGCCCCAGAAACCCATGGAAACACATTCTGAACCTCCTCCAGATACTTTGCCCAGTCAGATTACTCCAAAGTTTAGTTTTCTCAACCTGAAAGGCATTGTTCTCATATCCGTTCTCTTGTTTAGCCTTGTTCTTAACTTGAGTAATTATCAGCAGATTACTGATCTTAAAGCTCAAAATTCTGCTTTAATTGCAGAGATCGAAACTTATCAAGAGTCTCTTGAAGATTTACAATCCGAGATCGAGAGCTTAGAAACACAGCTAGAAGATATACAAAATGATTATGATGCCTTGTCACATCTGAATGATGAACTATCATCAATAATTGGAGAACTTGAACCCACATGTAGTTCGACTTCAACCTCAACTTCAAGTTCCTCAACTAGCATCTCATCAAGCACAATTTATGTTGAAAAGAGAGCTTATTGCTCGAGAATAATTGATGGTGACACAATTGAACTCTCAAACGGCATCCGAATAAGGCTAGCAGATATTGATGCTCCAGAGTCATATGAATCAGGCTATACAGCTAGTACAAACGCTTTAGAAGACTGGGTACTCGGAAAAACAGTCTGTCTGGATGTAGATGATTTTTACGAAACTGACTCATACGGTAGATATGTTTGCGTAGTCTATGTATCAACAAGTTCAGGATATGTTAACGTCAATAAAGCCCTATTAGATGACGGATACGTTGATCTCTCAAATTATTATAACGAGTTTAATCCCAATGAATGGGAACTCTATGAGAACGTAGACACCAATCGAGCAACAAGTTTCACGACCAGTTCATCTATCTCTGATACCTCAGACAGTTCCTCAAGTTCTTCAGATGATTCAAGCAGTTCATCTTCCTCGGGTGGACCCTATTGGGCTAGTAAAAACTCAAACATTTACCATAAAACCTCCTGCTACTGGGCACAACAAATCAGCTCCTCAAACCTCATAGTATTCAGCTCGAAATCAGCAGCCGAAGGAGCAGGATACAGAGCTTGTAAAGTATGCAAACCCTAGTGATAAAAATGAATCTTAAGAAACTCTTTGTTCTCGTTGTTTTGAGTAGTATTCTTTACTATGTGTTCTTACTTGGTTTCGTCCAGTTATTCACGGTAGAAATTGATCATGTCTCCACGGTTAACCATATTCAGGATGGTGACACTTTTGCCCTCGAATCTGGGCACTGGGTGCGTCTTGCTGACGTGGATACTCCAGAACGTGGAGAGTTTGGTTACTTTGAAGCAGGAGAATACCTATCTGACCTCATTTATGGGAAAAAAGTCTACCTAGACATTGACGATGTATATACCTACGACTATGAAGGAACAGGAGACCGCTTAGTGTGTCTCGTCTATGTACCCTTCAACTCCACACATTATCTTAATGTGAATAAAGCACTCCTCGTAAACCGTTACGCAGTTACCTACGAATTCTACAACGAATTCACACCAAACGAGTGGAGACTGTACACACCAAAACTTCATATCTTTACATTTGAAAAAATTAAATTCTATTCAGGAGTTTCTGCAATTATACTCACAATAATAATTTACATTTTTTATAGAAAACTCAGCAAATTTACGAGTAACACAATCAAACTAATCAAAAACAAAATAGGATACAAACCATCAACCCAAGAAATTTTTTTCTCAATATTACAGGTTACTTGAAACAAAAGAAGGAACACGCCAAACACCGCACACCTCCATAGAAGGGAAGGGGGGTACCGCGGCAAAGTCGAAACCAGCCTAATTTTCTCAAAACCAGCTCCAGAACGCCTCCTTTTTCCCCAAAAAATGGAAAAAACTGGTAGAGTGACGGGTCTTAGACGACGAAAAACGCCCCAGTTACCAGTTGAACGTGTACCTTAGCCTCTGGGTGTCATCGGTCTCGACATCCAGCTCATGGCCTACCCCTGATTCATCGCGACACCAGCCGTATCCTCAAATTATCCTATTGAATGCCTTTTATTCCTCGCCATAGAACCACGCGGACGTCTTCTTCATGATGTGACTCGAGTTCTCAACCATGTTCTTCAAGACCCCGTTGAATAACGGAGTCTGCCTGATGAGCCATCTTGATAGCCTGAAACCCTTCCCGGGTGGGACGTTGAACGGGCAAGACCTCAAACAGTTACTGCAGTCCTCACCGAGCTCTGTCCAGAACCTCATGCATTTCTCGGCGTCCAGGTACCATTTCAGCGCACCCGGGTTGTTGGATACCGTGGGGCCCTCGAAGCTTCTCTCACCGAAGCTTATCGCCCTCGATGGACAGTTCTTGGCGCATATATCGCATGCCTCACAGAACTCAGTCAACCCGAAATCTATGGGGCCATCAGGCTCAAGGGGCATGTCCGTGATCACCTTGGCCAATGCCAGCCTCGGCCCATACTCCGGGTGAACCAGCAGCCCGTTCCTCCCAAGCTGCCCAAGCCCCGCGTCCACCGCCATCGGGACGCTTAGCCCCGTGTCGTTTCCCGCCGGGATCGCGTTGTACCCAAGGTTCCTGATATACTCGGCCAGGGTCGGCGCTGTGAAGGCCATCATACTGTACCCCATCCCGGTCCCGAGCCCAGCGACGCTATCCGGGCTGGTTGATATCTCCTCGTACCCCCTCTCAAACCCAAGCACGATGACGTACCTCATGGAACTGGGAATGACACGCCTGCCATCCTCCAACTCCGTTAAAAGGGGAAGATCCTCCCGGGTCTCGTCGCTGAACAGGACCCGTCCACTCCTCTGGGTGTACCTCGACCACCAGTGGCTGTACACCCATCTCCTGTCAAGGGAGGCCACACCCGCCACGGTAGCCCCCATCTTCACCGCTATTTTCTTAATGTTTATGCTGTTGAGCCCCGGGTCCTTGATCTCCTCCCTCTCCACCTCACTGTACGCCCACAGGGGCTCCCCCGAGTGCCCCCCGGTGCTCGCACCCAGCGGCCTCCAGTTGAACAAGCCATCGTTACCGCTACGCCACCCCTGAGCCATATCATCCATCGCCGCTATGGTCCATGATGCCCAGCACAACGCCATCTCCCGCAGGCCATGCCCAGGGCGTTTACTCTGGATCTGTTCAACAGCCCTTCCCAGCAGCGCCTTGACATAGTTGGGCACCCTAAGTGTCTCAGCGAACTCCTGATCCCATATGCTCCTGCAGAACATCTCCATGCGTTGATTGAACCGTTCGTATGTCTCCTTGATCCTGTATATCTCCGCGGCCGATGGCATGAACATACTGTAAATGTTTCTGGATATAATACTAACAACCAACCATTTCCCTACCGCACAGCAGTTCCCCACACGCGCCGTACAGTACCACGAGAAAAAAAACCCCAGAAGCCCTAGGAATAAGTTGTTTATTCTTCAAGGAAGGCAAGCTCGACGCTGAAAGGGGCTCTTTCCATCTCCCTGACTATCTCTGCCTCCCTCGATGCAAACAGCGCCGTAATCCTCATCCTATCCGCCAGAGCCAATGTAAAGCAATCAGGCAACGAGACCCTCCTCTCACACTTCACTGACGCAGCGGCATCCATCAGCCCCGATGCATCTTCAACGATGATATACCCTGACCCGAGAAGATTCCCCACCTTAGCCCAGGCCACGTCCTTGCCCAGCCTCCTGCAGAGTACGTACCTGAGCTCTACAATGGCAAGCTCATGGGTTACCAGTGCAACCGAGTTATCCAACATGTCCTCCAAGAGTGCCAGCCCCTCCGGCGCCCCGTACACCAGATCAATCAAGACCCCGGCATCCGCCGCGTATACCCCTTTAAGCTTCAGGCTCGTCCCGTCTCCTCTCGGCCAGCAGCTCCGCCCTCGCCTCCTCAGCCCCAGGTATGGGTTTACATGCCTCAATTAGCAACGCGGGATGCTTTCTCCGCTCCATCAACAGGTGCTTGATGGCCTCATTGTAATCAACCCTGCGTCCCAGCTTGAGCTGGAGCTCAGATGCATACTTGAGGAGGTCTTTCTTCACCTCATCCCTAACCATTATCGTGGTCATTATATCCGTTATAACCGTTATAGCGGGTGTATATATTGTTATCTTAACCGGTCTGCTTCGTCAATTCTTCACCTGCGCTGACAATGATGACCTTTACAGTACCGTCTTACAGTACCATAATTTTTTTTCCAGAATTTACGGCCCACTGTAATCACTTTATTCACCCAACCGCCAGCCCATACTCACGAAGTTCTTCATCAGCGTAGACATGGAGGGCATCAGCGGTATCATCGACGGTTCCATGCACACCCATTAAGGTCGAGACCCCAGTCGAGTTCCTCATAAGGTTCACCGACATCAGGCGAGCTGACGCCGCAGCCCTGAACTCAACCACCGAACAAGTAGACGGTAAAACCATACGACTCCTGCGCCCGACATAGCAACCGTCAACCACAGCTTTATCGCAGCGGTCCTATGCGGAACAGCCGTCAACACATAGAGGGGGGGGGAGGGGGATAACACGGCAAAACCGAAACCAGCCCTATTTTCTCATAACCAGCCCCAGAACGCCTTATTTATGATCAAATATAGGGTAAAACCTCGGCTTGGTAACGACTTTTTCACGGTAAAAAACGTCATGGTAAGAGAGTTTCCCGGCTCTCCACGTACACGTGGCAGCAATCAAAGCTCCATCGCGGCGCCTAGGAACGAGCCCACAATCAGCCCTAAACCCGTCTTCCCGAACAAGGCGCCTATGATCAAACCCATCACCGCCATGACGAACACCTTCTTGCCCCTGAAATCCTTCACACCGTTACCGTCGAAGAACTTCCAGTCCAGCCAGTCCACGAAACCCAGCATATACGGAGGGCTACTCACTCTGAGCCTGTTAAACAGATAAGCAGTCCCGCCACACACAGTGAAGATCAACCCGATAGCCCATGGAGGCATCTGCCCCGGTTGACTGAAATAGATATACGCGGCAACCACAGGCCCAATCAAGAAGACGGCCGCGATAAACTTGAAGAAACCGTTAAGGTTCCTCCTGATGTACTCGCTCCTTTCGTTATCCTGGAACACAACCTGACCCACCGCCTCCTCGTCAAGGTTCTCCCTCAAGTAATCCAATACCCCCACAGCCTTCAAACCAAGCGGGGACAACCTGTAAACCCCCTCCTCCTTCACGATGAACCCCTCCATCACCTTGAGCTGGTAGTTCAACTTGTTAGTCGCAAGCCCAGACTCCGAGAGGATACCACTATAATTAACACCCTCGGGCGCAGAGGAGATAATCCTAAGGATCCTCTTCCTCTCCCCGTGCCCAAGCATCTTGAAGACGGCCTCCTCGATTTTACTTCTCATCATTTCCTTATCACAACCCACACAGGGCATACTTTTAACCCTATTTGACCGTAAAAACTAGACAAGAAAACCTGTCAACCGGAAACCAAGATACTCCTCGGTTACCATACTCTGCGGCGCAGCCGTCCCCCCTAAAATTTCACCTATAAATACATAATTTTCGGGATAACTTCGCGCTCAATAGTCTCTAGAGGAGTGATATCCGCGACATTCGGCATGTAAAATATCGTGTGTCCTATCCCTCTTTTTAATAAACTCAGTTAACCTGTGACTTTTACGGCCTTGACGCTCCATGCCTGTGGCAACGGGTCACCGGGTATCTTCCAGTACTCGTCATCGATCTTCTCTGCTTTCTTGACGTATTGCCAGACGAGGAATGGATACTCGCCGATCTCCTGTATGTTGAGCCCTGCCTTGATGAGACTGTTAACGACGTCACTCACCGTGTGCTGCCACTCGTAAGACTTTTTGTTCTTAACCTTGGCGTCATCGTCAGCATAGGTACCGTCCTGCTCCCAGCTCAGCGGCTCGTCGCTGTGCCAGTAACTGTACTTGATCCTGAGTTCCTCGGATTCGTCGTCCAGTATCCACATGAATGGATGCGACTCCACCAGCAGGAACGTACCCCCAGGCTTCAGAAAGTGGCTGATGATCCTTCCCCACTCCTCCATGTCTTGTAGCCAGCAGAGCACACCGTAACTGGTGAACACTATGTCATATTTTTCCTCGTGGACCTTGGGAAGGTCGAACACGTTGCTGCAGATGAACTCGGCATCCACGTTCACCCGTCTCGCGATCTCACGTGCCAGCTCGATAGCTGATTCGCTGAAGTCTACTCCAGTGGCTTTAGCTCCCAGCCTCGCCCAGCTTAATGTGTCTAACCCGAAGTGGCATTGCAGATGGAGAAGCTTCTTTCCCTTGACGTCACCGAGGATATCAACCTCGACTTGGTGAAGACTGTTCTTTCCAGCGATGAAACCTTCAAGGTCGTATTCCACTGACTTTGCGTGGATGCCAACTAACTCATCCCACCGACGCTTGTTGGTCTCGTAATACTTCTCCATCTCTATCCCCCGGTATTCACGTCCATGCCCTGAAAAACGTTGGGGAGCCGCAGATCATTTAGCGATGAAACATCACTGTTTGGCTATGATTGACATCAACCTTGTGGAGGAGAAATTAACCAGTAGCGTCTTGTCCGACGTGCTTGACGGCATGGGAATCCGGGGGCAAGCCATGAACGCCGAGATCAGGCCTGTCCAAGAAGACATGGTCATCGTTGGCGCCGCTCACACCATGCTCATGGCAGACCAGTATGACCCCGAAAAGGACACTTTCACTCTCCAGTTCCAAGCTATCGACAGCCTCAAGGAGGGGGATGTGATGATGGTGTGCAGCAATGGCTCGGACAGGGCTGCTCTGTGGGGAGAGCTTCTCTCAACTGCTGCTCGTTACAGGGGAGCCCGCGGTGTAATCATCGATGGCTTTGCTAGGGACATCAAGCTCATCAAGGAAATGAGGTTCCCTGTATTCAGCAAAGGAGTCAACCCCATTAGCAGCAAGGGAAGAGTCATCGCCGTTGACTATGACTGCCCAGTCGAGATAGGAGGAGTAAAAATTCACCCCGGCGACCTTGTGATAGCTGACCTAGACGGCGTCGTCGTGGTGCCGAAGGACATCTCTGAGGAAGCCGTAGAGAAAGCACTGGACGTTGTAGATAGCGAGACCCGTACAAGAGATGAACTCAAGAAGGGAGCAGGCCTAAACGAGGTCTTCAAAAAGTACGGGACTATCTAGTCCTACCAGAATATTTTAGACGATGACTGAGACTATAATGATTTTACTAGGAACCACGTAGTAAGTGGCGATCACGATGGTGGACCGTGACTGTCTTCTGCGAGGCGTGGCGAACATGATCTGCAGCGTCGAGAGGCATCACCCCCTAAGAGTAGCTGTGGACGGGATAGACGCAGCGGGCAAAACCATGTTCGCGGACGAGCTGAGCCCCATCATCGAGAAGATTGGTAGACCAGTCATCAGAGCAAGCATAGACGGGTTCCATAACCCCCGTGAGATACGACACCAACGAGGACGAATGAACCCTGAAGGCTACTACATTGATAGTTTCGACTACCGTGCGCTTCTAGATAACCTTCTCCTTCCACTGGGACCAGAAGGCAACATGTCTTACAGGGAAGCAGTCTACGATTACAGGAAAGATGAGAAACTGGACACCCAATGGAAAAACGCACCCACGAATAGCATTCTTCTCTTCGACGGCGTCTTCCTCATGCGACCTGAGTTAGTCAGCCTCTGGGATATACGTGTTTTCCTCGACATAACATACGCGGAGTCCATGAACAGGGGGCTCCAAAGGGATATGGGTTACTCACGTGAGATCGAGGATCTGTATATGGAGCGGTACATACCCGGCCAGAAACTCTACATGATTCACTCATCACCAAAGAAAAAATCAGATCTCACGATAGACAACAATGACCCGATGAACCCCCAGATCACATACATTACCCCTGATCTTTAGGGTATTACTGAACCCGGTATTAGACTCATAATATTGATGTATTATCTTAGGGCAAGCCCAGCGCTAGTAATACCCGAAGGATGACTCCCCCGAGAAAGACAGCTACCAGAACCTCTACACCGCTAATGATTGCAGCGTTTTTCCTCCCAAACTCCTTCACAAGCGCCGCGATAGTCGAGATGCACGGCACATAAACCATGACCACGAAAGCGAAAACGAACATCTGAACCGGCGTCAGAATGGTAGCGAAATTGGTGGAACCCAACAACGAGCCCAAGAGTATTAGAGTAAGCTCCTTCCTCAACACCCCAAATATTAGAACCACTCCCGCAGCGGCCGGCAACCCGAGCCACCACACTGTGATAGGGCTCATAACCCACTCAACAACGCTCAAGAGCCCAACCATTGAAGCTAACTGTATGACAAAGTTTCCTGCCACCATGATAGGGAACGCCTCATAGACAAAGCCCCTAAGATTGAACCAAGTTCTTTGAGCCGTTGTTTTCACAGAGGGGCGCCTGTACCCAGGCATCTCCATGATGAGGCCCACAGGCTCGTCAGGAGCGACCTTGTAGGCTATTCTGCCTAGGATGAATATTAGGATGAAATCGATCACGTAGAGAAGCAACGCCCACCTGAATCCTACATATGCTGCTACCAAGCCCATGATCACGATGCTTCTAGCGGCACATGGAACAAGTGAAGCCACAAAGGCGCAGATTAAGCGCTCACGTTCAGTCTCCATTATTTTTGCCCCAAGGACACCTGGAACATTGCATCCGAAGCCCAGCATGATTGGGATGAATGCTTTACCATGGAGCCCGATAGCGTGCATCAACGTGTCCATTAAGAACGCTATCCTTGCGAGGTAACCCGAGTCCTCGAGTACTGATAATACAAGGTAGAAGGGCCCAATATATGGTAGCGCGACGATTATTCCCCCTATGAGGCCGTCAATCAGGGCGTTCCAGATGAACTCGGTGACGCCGCTTACTCCCAGTGCCTCGTAGTAAACGGTCTGCACTACGGCGAAGAAAACTTCTAGGACTCCCGCGAGCCAGTCACCGAAACTGAAGATGCCATAGAAGATGGCTAGGATGCTTGTGATCATGAACACGTAGCCTAGGATTGGATGTGTGGTGGCTGCCTCAAGTCTGTCACCGAGAGTCGTTTCAGGTACAACTATCCTTGTGCACTCGTTGGCTATTGTACTTGCCTTGCTGTAACGTTCCGAGGCGATAACGCTATGCACATCATGACCGTGGACCTCCTCTATGCGGCTGATCGCTTGTTCCACATTTTCTATGAGTTCTGGTTGAGACCCGTAGACAAGGTTGCTTATCTCTTCGTCTCCTTCTAGGAGCTTCAATGCAACCCATCTCTTTGGGTATGGTGTATCGACTTTAAGCAGATCTGCGATCTCTTTGATCCTTTCCTCTGTCTCGGCTCCAAAGAGTAGTGGTTTTACTTGTTCTCCCTTTTCCGCGACCTCAACTACTTTAGCCATGAGATCTGTGAGTCCAGCGCCCTTCACTGCAACAGTTGGAATAACAGGGACTCCTAGTAACTCCGATAGTGTATCAGGGAAAACAAGTATTCCTTTTGCCTCAGCTGCATCGATCTGGTTGAGGGCGATGATCATTCTAGGCTCCAGCTCAGTGAGCTGAATAGTGAAAGCCAGGTTTCTCTCTAAAGCACTGGCGTCTACAACGTTGACAAGGACATCAGGCTGCTCCACCGCGATGTACTCGCGGCTAACAAGCTCCTCTATACTATAAGTGCTTAGACTGTAGATGCCTGGTAGGTCCAGGATATCGATCTCGGTCCCCGCATAGTTGAGGGTGCCCTCCGCTCGTTCAACGGTCTTACCGGGCCAGTTCCCCACATGTTGATGGAGTCCTGTGAGCTGGTTGAAGATCACGCTCTTTCCGACGTTCGCATTACCTGCTAAAGCTACAGTTATTTTTTGATCGGACAATGTGGTTCACTATATTCACAGGTTGTTTTTGTGGTGTGGTCCATGAGGATGGGCTCTTACCCAGGGCTGTCCATCGTCCTCGACGTGGATGAACACCTTTCCGGCTAGGCGTCTGCCTAGGGCTAGGGATGTTCCACGTACCTCGACCTCGACAGGGCCCCTGAATGGGGCAGCGTTGGTCATCTTTACGTAGGTGCCTGGCGTGAGACCCATGTCGATGATGCGTTGTGTTGAGTTTCCTCCGCCTCTGATGAAGGCGACTTTTCCTCCCTCCCCTGGCTTCAGGTGTGCCAGCTGCGTTGTGAGTAGGGCCTCATCCTCGATCTTTGATCTAATCGTAGAGCAATCTGCGCAGTCAGCGATATCCACGTTGCACTCTGGTATAGGTTTCATGTCGATGCATGTCTCGGGTTTATTCAATGCATCACAGAGGGCCATCATGGTCTCGTCTGTGATGGAATGCTCCATCCTGCATGCCTGATCATGAACCTTCTCTCGGGGTAACCCGAGGAAGTCGTATAGTAACCTTTCGAGAAGCCTGTGTTTTCTGACTACTTTCTGTGCTAGCGCCATTCCTTTGCCTGTGAGCATGGTTCCTTTGTATGGCTCATAGGTTACAAGTCCCTCATCTGCGAGGCGTTTCACCATCTGGGTGACGCTGGGGGGGCTTACCTTGAGCTTGTTTGATATCTCGTTGTTTTTTGCTATTCTGCCTTTCTCGTTGAAGCTGTAGATGGCTTCAAGGTACTCCTCGACGCTCTCGCTACTCAACATTAATCAGAATTTAGGCACGCCTAAATTATTTAAGTCTTTGTAAAATGAAAAGAAACTAGGCTAACCGATAACTGTACCTAGGAGTACCATCCACTCCCCCCTCGCTCCGAGGATCGATGAACTCGACTAATCTACCATCGGCTACAAGCGCCTCCAAGAGCTCAAAGTAGGGGTTCAGCACGTAGACGCCGTCGCGTCGATGACTTTTAAACTCCTCGGGAGTTATTCCGAAGACCTTTCCCCACCCCTCGGGGAGCAATTCGTAGAATAATCTGCGGACGTCAATGCTACCCTTCTTCTCTATGGCTTCCATTAGAAGCTTCTCAGCGGTGAACTGGTTCAATGATAACTGGGGGATGCTTCTTGACTTGTCGAGGACATTTATCTCCACATCATTCCTCGTTAGCTTGATTACGCTGTTCTTGGGGGGCTGGAAAACTCTATCAATCTCATCCCATACCTCTCTGAGTCCACGTCTGCTACTCGTGAACATGACCTCGTTTCTACCCACAGCTACGTAGCATGGCTGGTACCAGTTAGCGATGTACACAGTCTCTGGCTCATCCACGTGGATTGCCCCTAACAAGAACGTGCCTTTAAGCCTTGAAGCGACGTGCTGGAACGCCTCGGTCATAGTCATGCCCTCGGCAACGGCGTCGCTTAACATATGCACCGCCACCTCGCTGTCGGTTATATGGTTCACTATCGAACTGTAACTCCTGAACGTATGGGAGTCCTTGAGCTCGTCCCATAGTGGCTTATAGTTGGCTATGAAACCGTTGTGCATCAACGCTATCTTGCCGTCGTCGCTGAGGAACGGGTGGGCCATCTCCGCGGTATTGTAGTCAACGTTGTCCCTTGCGTTGTCGCTGTACCTGCTGTGAGCGATAGCGCATGTACCTGTGAGTTTCTCGATGTTAGTGATATTTTTCACGTGGCTCACGTAGCCGGGAGTCTTCACAACGTCAATGTGGTTCTCGTTAAGGACGCCCATGCCTGTGGCGTGGCCCCCATAGAGAGGCTCCTGAATCTCCAAGGAGTTGAGTAACAGCGACGCGATAGGTCTATCCCCGATATACGCAGCGAGTTGACACATAAGGATCAAACACGTGTGTTATCGATACATAAAAGGTCTTACCCTCATAATTATGAAATGTTAAGCCACTTCTTTCAGCTCTTTTCTCTAATCAGACCTGATTTTGATAACGAACAAGTTCAACCATCGAACCCAAACTGGATATTAACAGGAAAAAGGTGCGTCTTCTCATTGGAGCAGTTGAGTGATCTCTACTTCGAGTATTCTAACGAGGACAGACTAAAGATTCTAACATTGCTTAAACAAGAGAACATGAACAGCAGCTTCCCTGACTTGGAGAACTCGTAACGTTCGACATGTGTGAGCGAAATTCATAATAGAACTGTGAGAAACATCTAATGGTTGAGGGCTTTTGTTCTCGGAGAAGTCGAAGACTGTTTTGCTGATTCTCCTCTCCTTGTCACTGCTTCTCGCGGGGTCATCATACTTGGTATTTCTACACAGCATGTTTCCAAAGCTTGTGCCTATTCATGGAGGCGGCGAGGGGTTCACACTGAGTGAAGCTAACAACTATTCCGATCAAATGCCCTGGTATGCCTATTCTAGGCTCCATCTATCCCTTCAGGCCAATGACACGATTGAGCTCTACAGAGACGGAGACTATGTCTGTGAATGCGTTCAATATGAGTTAGTGCTTGAACGTGGAGATGGCATAATGCTCATGATGAAGTCAAGCTCTCCAGTTGAAGGTAGGTTTACGGCAAGGCAGGAAATTCCCTTAGAAAAACAGCTGTATGCATTAATCATTCTCTCAGCTGGTCTCATAGGCGTAGCACTATCAATAAGAATGTGGAAAAAGAGGCCAACCCCGTAAGATAATGATATTCCATTTCTCCGTGGACACTTATCATGTCACTGGAAAAGCGATTCGAATGAGATTAGCCTGTTTTCCCTATTGGCCTAGAGGATGGCTGTTCAGCCTGTTCTGCGGCGTAGACGGCGAGAGCCAGAGCCTGTCGTCATGGGTCCCCTGCGCGCGCGGTGAAGATTCTGGTCGTCCTTGATATGTTTCTACATCGTCTTATTTTTTATATTAACTTGTGAATTAGACTCGTAGGCGGGTTATTTTGCCTATAGATCCTGATTTCCAGAAGAACAGGGAGAAAGTCGGGAAGGAGGAAGGCATAGCCATCTGGGGGCCTGTGGAACCACCTGAGAAACTAGGAATACGGGGAACCACTGTAGCAGTTGACTGGGACCTCTGCACAGGGTGCGGCACATGCATTGAGGCCTGTCCAGTGCAGCTGTACGAGTGGAAGGATACTCCAAGCCATCCGACTTCGGAGAAGAAGGCATTTCCATCCAGAGAGTCAGATTGCATACAATGCTTTCAATGTGATAAACGATGTCCGGTCCAAGCGATAAGAGTCATCTTCTGGCCAAGTGGCTGGTTTATGGCGATGAATTGTTTGATGTTGGCGCAGATCATCGTGGGAGTCGCGTATGGAACCTTCATGGGGCCATATCTGGGGCTAAGAATTCCGCTGTATATCGGATGGGCGATGGTTCCCATCAGCCTTTTCTTCATGGTCGCCCCAGGGATATACTTCCCGAAGAAGGGTAGACCGCAGGAAGGTAAGACCACTATGGACACCACAGTTCTAGTTGACAGCGGAACCTACGGCATCGTGCGACATCCGCAATTTCTGGGCGGTATAATGTTGACGTCCGCCTCTATTCTGGTTTCCCAGCATTGGTTGAGCGCAGTTGTCGGTATTCTGACAGCAGTTTGGGGTTACACTGGTTACTTGCCGAAGGAGGAAAAAGGCCTCATCATCAGGTTTGGCGATGACTACAGACGTTACATGCAAAGAGTGCCAAGATTGAATCTTATTGTAGGGCTTATCAGGCTGTTGCGAGAAAGGAGAAGCTAAAGGAGCACATTTCTTATTCTTTTAGAAGATGCCGGATTTTGTATTATGTATATAGATGAGAGTATTGTTCCAGTGGTTATTTTTATAAAAGGAGGAGAAATAGCGGTTCTCTGGATGATCCTTGACCAGTACCTTCTCAGCATCCTTTCACTTGGCGTGGAGGCGGTAAGGCGAGGAGTCAAGTTCAGGTCGATAGACCCCCTAAACAAGAAGCCAAGAAGAAAACAGGACACCGAGAGACCAGCATACATCAACGGAGAAGATGAGAAGTATCTGTTCAAATATCCACTTATTGTAGAGTTGGGGTGAACTCTAGCTGCTTCGCAGGTGCGAAGTAAATTTGTAGTATATTTCGACGGTACTGCCTTGTTATTAGATTCTTATCAAAAGAATCGTGATCTCTTTAGCGTTGAAAAACCAATAAACTGTTAAAATAGTAAATAAAACTGATAATTATGGAAAAATATATCCTCGCAGGTATCGGCTACTTTTCCTAATCCCCATCTTCAATTCCAAAAAATCTTCCACAACATGTTTCTTCTCTAGGAATTTCAAGTACTTTTTGACACGCCTGGGGCTCTCTAATAAACATACAGGCTTTAGTATTATACCCAATCTCTTCACATATTACTAAACCCCTCATATGAAGTACACAGAGTTTACGCCATAGTCTATTTATCTGTGGATCCGCTCTAAGAAACCGCCCTTTCTTTGTGCCAATCTCTTTTGCCCTATTTTCTATCTCGGCAGTTATCTCTTTCATCCTCTCAACCATCTCTTGTATGTCTGTTCCGTAGATATGGCGACTGGTAATTTCCCTATTGCTCAAAGCATACTCTCCTTCACATTTATTTTAGCATCATAAATGAATGGCTGCTTAAAGACTCTACGCGCGGGCTGATTAAATAATTCAACAATCTTATTGGGATAGCCACCTCCCATCAAATTGATGATAAGATGAAAGAGGTAGGCTCTCCCAAACTCTTATTTGAGAACCTAGATTTAACCCCTCTCCAATC